>DASSWH010000308.1:0-5709 GCA_035705175.1 Pseudidiomarina sp. | reverse complement strand
CGAATACCGCAGGAAGTATCATCAGACCTGCCAGTACCGAGGCCAAAATAGCCAAAAATGCTATCCATAAGCCGGCATTAACCACTTTCTCTTCTTTCGCGAGATATGAGCCGTACGCAATCATTAAACCGGCTCCCACTGACAGCGAGAATACTGCTAAGCCCAATGCATCGAGAACCATTCGGACCGATAGTTTGCTCCAATCAGGCGTCACCAGATAAATCAAGCCATCGATTGCACCCGGCAGTGTCAGGCTGCGGATCACCAAGAAGATCAACAAGGCGAACAAGGTTGGCATAAGAATCTTGCAGATCCGCTCAATACCTTTCTGCACGCCTGCAATAACGATAGTGGCGGTGATAAAAGCAAAAATAGAGGTATAGACCAGCGCTGCTAGTGGGTCACCGATAAAGCTTGCGAAGGCAGCTTCAAGTTCCGCGCCATCGGTAGTCAGAACATCGCCACGCACAGCTTCAAATATATAGGCAATAGTCCAGCCACCGACCACGGAATAGAAGCCAAGAATGAGGAAAACGCAAAGCACCGATATCCAACCGGCATAATGCCACTTACCGCCACCTAAGGCGCGGTAAGCGGACGTCGCAGATTTCTTCGCACGGCGACCGATCATCATTTCAGACAGCATCATCACGACACCGACTGTAAATACACAAGCCAAGTAAACCAACAGGAATACACCACCGCCATTTTCACCAGCGATGTAAGGAAACTTCCAAATAGCACCAAGACCTACAGCAGAACCTGCTGCGGCTAGTATGAAGCCAATCTTGGAGCCCCAAGCACCTCGAGTATCGGTTGCAACCGTCATAACGCTTCTCTCGTTGTTGTTATATTTTTTAATGATGCAGCACTGTAGAGGAATTCAGCATCAAAATGCAATCCCTAAACGGAAGGTCAGTCCAATTCTATCGACAAACTGCGGCTACTTGGACTGTTTACGCCGTTTTTTATTTGCATACATGCGTTCGTCAGCGGCTTTGAGTAGATCGGATACCGTCGTTGCATCGCGTGGACACAGCGCAAGACCTATACTTAACCCGACATGTAACTCAGTACCATGATAGTTCAAGTAATAGTGCTCGATGGTATCGACTAAGGATTTGGCAATGAGACCTGCCTTCTTGTCAGTCGTATCGGGCACAATGACTAAATACTCGTCGCCACCAAGTCGCGTCAATATGATATCGTCGTTCAAGGCGGCGCGCATAGTCAAAGCAACACCGCGCAGCAATTCATCACCAGCTTCATGACCATGCAGATCATTGACCGCTTTAAAGCCATTCAAGTCCATGAGCATTACCGCAAACTGTTTCCCTGCTGCAAGGTTATTCAGCGTGCGATGTAGTTGACGTACTGCGAAACGACGATTCGGTAGCCCAGTTAAAGCATCATTGTAGGAGGCAAAACGAGCCAACCGAAAAGAACGAACTAAGGTCGCAATCAAAAGCAATATAAAGAGACCAATCGCATAACCAATTGCTCGAGTAATGGACTGCCGTTGCCACCAGTTCACCGTTAAATCAGAACCAATTTGCACAGCCATCTGCCAACTACCGCTGGGTAAGTCTATGCGCTGGGTAAAGTCTGGATTTGTGAAGATGTCTGGATTACCCCAGAATACGTCGCCGTTTTCACCACGACCATCGACACCACGGAGGGCAATCCGATGTTCGCGCGAAAATTCGATCAGCTCGCTGGACTGCAACAGCGGTTCCACATTTTTCACCACACTTACTGTACCCCAATACTCTTGATTCTCAGGGAAGTCGGAGAAAATTGGAAACCGCGCCACGATCCCGAGTCCACCTTGGACTAACTCAAGCGGACCTGCGAGAAACACCGATTGTTGCTGGCGCGCGAGCTCAATGGTGCGAAGCTGTTCCGGGTATTGTTTGAAATCGAGACCGAGAGCCTTTTCATTACTTTTGAGCGGATAAACTCGTTGAATGACGTTGTCCGGCGCAAGACCAATATTACGAATAAAATGACCGCGACTGACCGCATTTGCGGCGAGTTCATCAAAACGTTCGAGAACAAAATCAGGATCGACCGTCAGCAGCGTGGCAATGCTGTTGGCCGTGTAGATGTCAGAAAAAATGAATAATTCGAGGCGAGCTTTGATGGTTTCAGCTTGATCTTCAACGGCATCACGTTCCACGCGCTCGGCGTCGTCGATAATACTTCGAGACAGCTCTTCGACCACAAACACCATTCCGGCACAATAAAGAAAGATGCCCAGAGTGAGGCCACTCCAGTAGGTTCTCTTGGTTTCAACCAGTTCAGCTATCCGCATCAGATGACTATGATTTTTAGTATATTATTCCAAGCATAGCGTAAAATTCAGTCAAATTACCATCCCTTGTTGCCACGCCACTCATTAGACTTTTAACGTGTAGGTTGTGTCGCTAAATCACCAATAACGGTATGCCACGGCATAATCTGATAGCGTTTGATCAAGCCATTTTTCACATAGGGGTCGGCTTTTGCAAAGGCTTCGACTACAGAGGGTGTATCGACATTGAATACCAGGTGAGCGCGATCAATAGGATCCCCAACGGCACCGCCAAGCACTAACTCGCCGCGTTCCGCTGCCTGCCAACCTAACTTCAAATGCTCCTCACGATACAGACCACGGCGTTCTAAATAATCTTCTGCAACTTCATAGATCAAGACAAAATGCATAACGGGCTCCACGGTTGACTAGTTTTAAATAGTGTAAGGTGTCGATTGTAAGCGATCTTTTTAAAATTTCCTGCGTTAATAGTTAGTAATGAAATCAGGATGAATAGAAGGTGATTTGTGAAACGTATTTTCGTGGCTCTACTGGCCGTTTGGTTGGTCGGATGTTCGAGCAATGGCTGGCGCTCCGCTTCGCGTGATCCAGCAGGTATTGCCGCTGACCCCGCACAGACTTCCGCAGCGATCATTGAGGCCTATGCAGCCGATGCATTTGGTTGGCGGGGCTGGTTTGCCGTGCATACTTGGATAGCCGTCAAGCCTGAAAATGCATCCGAATACACAGTCTATGAAGTGGTTGGTTGGCGCGTCGACAACGGTGAGCCGGCGTTGCGTGTTTATCAGACCGCTACGCCTGATCGGTTTTGGTATGGCGCTGAACCGGAGAAAATTTACTCGTTACAAGGCGAACGTGCAGCAGAGCTGATTCCTGAAATTGAGGCTGCTGCCGAACGGTACCCTTGGGCTAACGAATATACTGCCGTGCCGGGTCCAAACAGCAACACCTTCCCCGCTTGGATTGCGCTGCAAATTCCAGAATTGGGATTAGAGTTGCCGTTTAGTGCAATTGGCAGTGGTTATGCTGACAATGACGCGGACAATGAGGAGGATCCAGTCAATTAGGCAAGACTAATGGGTGCAAACAAGCGATAATAGCGACCGCAACGCAATGACGTCACACCCATCAACGCTGGTACGCTATTCATGGAAATCAAAGTCAATTTTCTCGACAACCTCCGACTCGAAGCTAAGTTCGATGACTTTACGGTCATTACGGACCAACCGATTCGCTACAAAGGCGACGGCTCGGCACCGAGTCCATTTGATTATTTCCTCGCGTCATCAGCGCTGTGTGCAGCCTATTTCGTCAAAGTTTATTGTGTGGCTCGTGATATCCCGACCGACAATATTCGGTTATCGCAAAATAACATTGTGGATCCTGAAAATCGCTACAACCAAATTTTCAAGATTCAGGTAGAACTGCCAGAGGATATTTCTGACAAAGACCGTGAAGGAATTTTACGCTCCATTGAACGTTGCACTGTGAAAAAGGTGGTTCAAACGGGTCCTGAGTTCCAGATTGAAGTGGTAGAGAACCTCGACGAAGACGCCCAAGCCTTGTTAATGGGCAGCCCGGCTGACGGCTCACGTACCTATATTGAAGGCAAAGACTTACCGCTTGAAGACACTATCGCCAACATGACCGCTATTTTGGCGAACTTGGGCATGAAGATTGAAATTGCCTCATGGCGCAATATCGTGCCTCACGTTTGGTCTCTGCATATTCGCGATGCGGCGTCGCCCATGTGTTTCACCAACGGCAAAGGCGCCACCAAAGAGGCTGCTCTAGCTTCTGCTTTAGGCGAATTTATTGAACGTCTGAGCTGTAACTTCTTCTACAATGATCAGTACTTTGGTGAAGCTATCGCCAATAGTGACTTCGTACACTACCCCAATGAAAAGTGGTTCGCGCTTACCGATGATGACTCCTTACCTGACGGTATACTGGATGACTATTGCTTAGAAATTTATAACCCAGACGATGAGTTGTGTGGCTCTCATTTAGTCGATACCAACTCTGGTCGTGTTGATCGCGGTATCTGTGCATTGCCGTTTGTGCGCCACTCTGATGGCGAGACGATTTATTTTCCGTCGAATTTGATTGAGAACTTGTACTTAAGCAATGGCATGAGTGCCGGCAACACCTTACCGGAAGCACAAGTGCAGTGTTTGTCAGAGATTTTTGAGCGCGCGGTGAAAAAGCAGATCCTCGAACAGGAACTAGCCTTGCCAGATGTGCCTGTCGAGGTTCTCGCACGATATCCACATCTCGTTGAAGGTATTGAAGCGCTGGAGGCACAAGGTTTTCCAGTTTTGGTAAAAGATGCATCGCTGGGTGGCCAATTCCCGGTTGCTTGCGTGACACTGATGAATCCGCGTACCGGCGGCGTATTTGCCTCGTTTGGCGCACATCCAAGCATGGCCGTTGCTATTGAACGCAGCCTCACTGAGTTACTGCAGGGCCGCAGCTTTGAGGGTCTGAATGATTTACCCCCACCGACCTTTAATTCGATGGAACTCACAGAGCCAAACAACTTTGTAGAGCACTTTATTGATTCCTCAGGCGTTGTGTCTTGGCGCTTCTTTAGTGCGCGTAGTGACTACAGCTTTGTCGATTGGAACTTTGCTGGTACCAACCAAGAAGAAGCCGACGCACTCTTTGGTATCTTGGCAGACCTTAGCAAAGAAATTTACATGACCGTGCATACGGATTTGGGCGCTCCTGTATGTCGGATCTTGGTGCCAGGTTTCTCTGAAGTGTATCCAGTCGAAGATTTAGTCTGGGACAACACCAATGTGGCGCTGCAGTATCGCGAAGATATTCTTAATTTACACCGGTTGAGTGATGACGAATTGCGTGGCTTAGTCGAGCACCTCGAAGAAAGTCAGCTCGACCCATATATGGATATCATTACGCTGATTGGCATCGAATTCGATGAGAATACGGTGTGGGGACAACTGACAATTCTCGAGCTGAAAACGCTGATTTATTTGGCACTTGGACAGCATGAAGAGGCATTGGAAGGCGTTGAAGAATTCCTCCAGTACAACGACAACACGGTTGCTCGCCAGTTGTTCTACCGAGCCATGCAGGCCGTTTTAGAAATTGAGCTGGATGATTCGTTAGCACTGGACGATTACCGACACAATCTGACGCGTATGTTTGGTGCTGAAACGATGGAACAAGTGATTGGTTCGGTTGCAGGCAGTGTCCGCTTTGCTGGCTTAGAACCAACCAATATGCAACTTGAGGGGCTCGAAAAGCATTTGCGTTTAATTGAAAGTTACCAAAAACTGCATGCAGCGCGTGCGAGTCGAGCGACAGCGTAACCGCTGAGAATCATAGCGACGAGTCTATTGGTCCTACACCGCCTCGGCTGGGTCAATCGA
>DASSWH010000307.1:0-3461 GCA_035705175.1 Pseudidiomarina sp. | reverse complement strand
AAAAATTATGTTCGTGCGAATCCTGTTAAATCAATCGGTATCGCAGCAGCAGGCGGTTACATACTAAGCCGGATTTTCAGTGGCCGTTCATAAGCCAACAACCGCGGATGACAGTGAGAGTTTGTACCAACAGGTTCAAACGCTAGCCTCTGAAGTTCGCGGTGTTTTTAAAACACAACTCCAACTGGCGGGCATGGAAGCGCGGCGAGCGGGAGAGAGTCTTGTGCGCATGGTTGCCTTTGGAATCATGGCGGCCTGTCTTATTTTTACTGCATGGGCATTGTTGGTCACTGCTACTGTGGTGGCATTGGTGATGAGTAATACGTTGTCGTTACTAACCGCGCTGCTGTTGGTTGCGCTGATTCATCTAGCAGCGAGTTTTTTGTTGTGGCGCGCCATAAAGCAACTGAGCAGTAACCTCCTGTTTTCAATAACCAGTAGAAATGTCTGATGGAGGCTATATGGTAGCGCATTTCGATCACCAAATTGCTGCAGTCGAGCAGCAGCTTCGACGTCGTAAGGCGGCGGTCAAGTTTCAGTCGTGCAAAGTTATGAAGACGACGCGCCGTAACTTAGCGACACCAACCGCACTTTGCGTAGCCTTTGGAAGCGGTTTTGCAGTTGGCGAAATGACGACGCCACCCAAGCAGCGAAATACAGCGGGCGAAGTTGAGCAAGGTCCGAGCCCTCTGGTGAAAGTATTACGGGTAATCGCAAGTGTGCAAACGGCGACGACCATCGCCAAGTATTTTTGAGTGTTAATCTTCACCTCACAACAAACTTCCTTTGTGTTTTGTCGCCGAAACACGTAGATTACGCGCCTAATTTTTGTTCGGGTGCTCTAACGTGATTTCTGCTGCAAACATCACCATGCAATTTGGTGCTAAACCTCTTTTTGAAAACATTTCTGTGAAATTTGGCAGTGGCAATCGCTACGGCTTAATTGGCGCGAACGGCTGTGGGAAATCCACGTTTATGCGTATTTTAAGTGGCGAATTAGAGCCGTCTGCCGGCAATGTTTCCATCGAGCCCAACATGCGCGTGGGTAAATTACGCCAAGACCAGTTTGCATATGAACAATTTAGTGTGGTCGACACGGTGATCATGGGCCATGAGGAATTATGGCAAGTGAAGTCGGAACGTGACCGTATTTATGGTTTGGCGGACATGAGTGAAGACGACGGCATGCGCGTAGCTGATCTCGAAGTCGAGTTTGCCGAAATGGATGGCTACACCGCAGAATCCCGTGCTGGTGAGCTATTGCTAGGCGTGGGTATTCCGGTCGAAGCACATTACGGCTTAATGAGCGAAATTGCCCCTGGCCTCAAGTTGCGTGTGTTGCTGGCACAAGTGTTGTTTTCAGAGCCTGACATCATGCTGCTCGATGAGCCGACCAACAACCTAGATATCAATACTATCCGTTGGCTCGAAGACACTCTCAACGAAAGCCAAGCCACGATGATTATCATTTCGCACGATCGCCATTTTCTGAATAGCGTGTGTACGCATATGGCTGACATTGATTACGGCGAACTACGCGTGTACCCAGGGAACTACGATCAATATATGTTTGCGGCTACTCAAGCGCGCGAGCAGTTGCTCAATGAGAATACTAAAAAGAAAGAGAAGATTGCCGAACTGCAGCAGTTCGTAAGTCGTTTCTCGGCTAACGCATCCAAGGCGAAGCAGGCCACTTCACGTGCCCGCCAAATTGAAAAAATTCAATTAGCGGAAGTCAAAGCGTCAAGTCGGGTCAGTCCATTTATTCGTTTTGAGCAAGAAAAGAAGCTGTATCGTTTGGCTCTAGAAATGGAAAAGGTAAATAAATCCTTTGATAACAACCAAGTACTCAAAAATATCAGCGCGATGATTGAAGTCGGTGAGAAAGTCGCCATTTTGGGCACGAACGGTATCGGTAAGTCGACCTTATTGAAGTGCCTGATGGGGCAATATGTACCCAATGGCGGCATCATCAAATGGTCGGAGAATGTGAATATTGGCTATTACGCACAGGATCATGCAGATTGGTTTAAAGACAAAATCAGCGTGTTTGACTGGATGAGCCAATGGAAGCAGCCGCATCATGACGAGCAAGCCATTCGTGGTGTGCTTGGGCGCATGTTGTTTTCACAAGACGACATCAAAAAGCCGGTTACCATTTTATCTGGTGGAGAGAAAGGTCGCATGATCTTCGGTAAGCTGATTATGCAGCGGCCGAACGTGCTGATCATGGATGAGCCAACCAACCACTTGGACATGGAATCTATTGAAGCACTCAACTTAGCGCTCGAAAATTACGACGGCACTATCTTGTTTGTCAGCCATGACCGCGAGTTTGTGTCGTCCGTTGCCACTCGTATTATCGAGCTGACCGACCAAGGGATGCGCGACTTCTCCGGCACCTACGACGATTACCTACGGCAGCAAATGCAAGCCTAACTAATCAGTAGTTCAGAGCTGCGGGGCATTGAATTTCAGTCCCGCAGCGCTGAGCAGTTTGCCGATATGTAACAATAATCCTTCCTGATGATGTTTCGCGGCAATCGAAATACCGACCGGTAACCCATTCATGTCATTGCCTGTGGGAACTGTGAGAACCGGTTGCCCACTCAAATTGTAAAGTGCGACAAAGGCGAAGCAGTAATCCATATAGGGAATCTGCTGCCCGTCTAGTGCGATGCGTTGATGCTGATGATTGTGTGGGAATGCAGGGCCCATCGACGTGGGGCTCAACACAACATCACAGCCTTCAAAGCACCGCATCAATTCAGTCACCACCTCTTGGCGTTCATACAGCGCATGACTGAAGGTTTTGAAATCAAGGTTCAAACCTCGTTTTAACGACGGAATGAGGTCCATGCTGCTATCACGCAAAGTCCCACGAAACTTCCAATAAAATAGTTTGCGAATTAACCAAGGTAAGTTCTGCGCGATGGAATAGCCGAATAATTCAGCCCAGAGCTGCAGGATTCGTGCCGCGAGCTTGGGGTCGATGGTAACTGGCTTCAAGCTCGCACCTTGAGCGGCTGCTAGTTGTTTTAACTTTTCCAGTCCGCTCGAGACCGATTCACCGGCCTGGAGATTATGAAAAGTGTCAAAGTAGCCAAAGGTGTAACCAGTCAACGGCTTACTGAAATTCGCTAACTTTTGCTCCGGATACAGAACGCGGTAGGCAAGATCTAAATCCTCGACACTGCGCGCCAGCGGTCCTGTGCAATTCATCACACTCATTCCCAACTGATGTTCGGGCAGCGGAGGCACGTGGCCGTCGTGGCTGTGACCATTCTCCGTTGGCTTCAAGCCGAATAGACCGCAAAAGCTTGATGGGTTGCGGATCGAGCCGCCGATATCACTGCCAAGCTCCAAAGCGCATAAGTCAGCTGCTAGTGCTGCCGCGCCACCGCCCGTGCTGCCGCCGGGTGTGCGGGTTGGGTCGAAAGGATTATGAGCCGTTGGATACA
>DASSWH010000306.1:0-16454 GCA_035705175.1 Pseudidiomarina sp. | reverse complement strand
GCAGTGCTGAGACTGCTATCAACGCGATAAACAATGACACCCCCAATGCCGCACGTTTGAGCATGAACTGAACACCATCGGTGTAGCGCTCGGTCATACGTTCAAACCATGCGTTGAACGTTTGCAGCAGCTTTGGTGGAGGTGTTTCTTTCTCTTTCAGCAGCAAGGCACACAATGCCGGCGTGAGAGTAAGGGCGACAATACCCGAGATGATCACCGAAATTGCGATGGTGATAGCGAATTGCTGATACATGATACCCGCTAAACCGCCAATAAATGCGACTGGAATAAACACCGCCGATAACACCAAAACAATGGCGATCACGGGCCCAGCAACCTCCTCCATGGCTTTGATCGCGGCCTGTTTGGGGGGTAATTTCTCCTCTCGCATCACGCGTTCAACATTCTCAAGTACCACTATGGCATCATCAACCACTATGCCTATGGCAAGTACCATCGCGAGCAATGTCAGCAAATTGATGGAGAAGCCAAACACATACATGCCTGCCATCGCCCCAATCAATGACACCGGTACCGCAATCAAAGGAATGATAGTGGCACGAAACCGCTGCAGGAATAAATACACCACGCCGATGACCAGCAAGACTGCTTCAATCAGCGTCTGCACGACTTGGCTAATGGATACTTCAACAAATTCGGTGGTATCAAATGGCACACTGTACGACACCCCCGTTGGGAAGTTAGCAGCCATGCGTTCTACTGCTTCATCAACTAATTCCGAGGTTTGCAACGCGTTCGCGCCAGGGCGCAGATAAATACCAATAGGCACGGAAGCTTGCTGGTTCTGCATAGCATCGAAGGTATAACGCAACGCACCCAATTCTACCCGAGCGATGTCGCGAACCCGAACCATACTTCCATCTGACTGTGCTTTTAGAATAATCTGTTCAAATTCCTCAACACTCGAGAAACGACCGTCTGTCGCTACCGTTAACGTAAATTCCTGTGCATTATTTGGGTTTGGTGGAGCACCGAACTGACCCGCCGCAAACTGTGCATTTTGCTCGTTAATAGCAGCCCGCACGTCGTTGGGTGTCAGGTCATATTCCGCCATTTTGTCGGGACGTAACCAAATACGCAGAGCATATGTCTTCGACCCAAACATAGTGGCAGAGCCGACTCCGGGTACGCGCTGAATTTCGTCTTGAATAGTCATTAACGCGTAATTGTTGAGAAAGATCGGATCACGACTGCCATCAGGAGAGTTAAGCGCTACGATTTTCAGGAGTGCGTTCGACTCCTTCGATACACTAACACCACCAGTGCGAACCTCTTCCGGCAAGCGCGACAATGCGCTCTCCATTTCATTGGTAACATCAATAGCCGCTTGATTTGGATCGGTTCCAACAGCAAATGTAACCTTGAGATTCATCTCACCTGAATCATAGGTTGTCGTCGTCATATAAAGCATGTTCTCAACGCCGTTTATCGACGACTCTAGTGGGGCAGCAACCGCATCGGCAACTGCCTCAGCTGATGCACCTGGGTAGGTTGCTGATACCACCACTTGTGGAGGAACCACTTGTGGATACTGTGCAATGGGCAGTCCACGCATTGCAGCAAGGCCTGCCAAAACGATAATGATGGACAGTACCGACGAAAAAACGGGGCGTTCTATAAAAAACCTCGAGAACATTAGTCACCGCCTGTATAAGGTTCTGCATTGACCTCGATACCCGGGCGCAACATTGCCAAACCTTCAACAATCACTTGCTCACCAGCCTCGAGACCAGAACTAATAACAAAGCGATCATCAATACGCGGACCGACGATCACGTCACGCATTTCTGTTACGCCTTGCTCATTCACTACATACACAATACTGGTTTCACCAGACTGAACGAGCGCTCGTTGCGGCACTGCAATAGCGTCTGGTAATTGAATGTCAGGGATACGCACCCGCGTAAATTGACCCGGTAAAATTTCAGCTTTGGGGTTAGGGATTTGTGCACGCACATTGATGGTGCCGGTTTCTGCATCTACAGTACGACTGATAAAGTCAATAACACCTTCATGTTCGAAGAGTTCGCCACTACTGCGTTCGATTTGCGCAGTCGGTGTGTCGGTAGGTAAGCCTTCCGGCTCCTGCACACCAACTTGCTGTAGCAGATATTCTGACGCTAAGTCATTTTGCGGTACTGAAAAATAGACATAGAGAGGATCGAGCTGAACCAAAGTAGTCAGTGTGGCTCCCTCGTTTACCACATTTCCTATTGAGTGTTGCTCCCGACCTGCTATTCCATCGATTGGAGATTGCACTTGGGTGTAAGCAAGATTGATTTTAGCTTCCTTCAGGGATGCCTCTGCTGACGCGTAATTTGCCTCAGCAAGCTCTAAGTTAGCCAACCCTTGATCACGATCTCGTTGAGAGACCGCACCCTCAGCAAATAAGCGTTGAATACGCTCCCACTGACGTTGGGCATCACTCCGTTCTGCCTCCGCTCGCTGTAAGTCCGCTTCGGCTTTTTGCACGGCAACAGCAAAAGTGTCGGGCTCCATGGTAAAAAGCAAATCACCTGCTGCAACCAACTGTCCCTCTTCATAGTCACGCGTCTCTAACATACCTTGAGTACGTGCTCTGACGGTGACTTCCTTTGATCCTTGCGTGCGCGCAGGGTAAGAGCGACTC
This sequence comes from Pseudidiomarina sp., assembly GCA_035705175.1. Taxonomy (GTDB): domain Bacteria; phylum Pseudomonadota; class Gammaproteobacteria; order Enterobacterales; family Alteromonadaceae; genus Pseudidiomarina. Next base: position 13,804 of record DASSWH010000306.1, on the reverse strand, counting down.
AAGATGAGATCTTCGCTAGCGGTAGTCATGGTCAATACACGTGGTAGTGTTGCAACCGCTTGTGGTTCGTCTTGGATAGCCGCTTGTCCGTCTGAACAGGCAGCTATCATCATTGTGGCGGCGAGCACAACGATGCTTCGATGCGGGTGCAGTGCGTTGAATTTATGCATAATTTAGTCACCTTCGCTTGGGGTATGGCTACATACTAAGGAAGGGTCTTTACAATGTTGAGTGGATTTGCATCATCTTTACATACATACATGCATGTTTGATTAACATGCTGTATAATTCGGCTAGTTCTGAATAAAGAGGTTTAATCGTGGTTCGTCGTACTAAAGAAGATGCACTGAGCACCCGCAATGATTTACTTGATGCTGCCGAGCGTTTATTCAGCGAGCGTGGCGTTGCAACAACGTCAATGATGCAAGTTGCCGAGGCAGCAGGTGTCACGCGTGGTGCTATCTACCATCATTTCGAAAACAAACTCGATTTGATTGAGTCACTGATGGACCGCGTGAAACTGCCTGTTGATGAAATGTTTGAGGAGCTAGCCAAATCGATTCCCGATGACCCATTGGGCCAACTCAAGCATCGTTGTCTAAAAATTGTGAAGCAAGTACAAGATGATCAACACACTCAGGCGTTGATTAATATTCTCTTTCACAAATGCGAATATATTGACGATGTGTTACCGATACATCAGCGCCATCTGCACGGGCGTAATGCCTGTATTGATGAGTGCGAAAAGCTGATTGAGCATGCGATTGAGAAAGGCCAGGTATCGCAAAATGTAAAGCCGCGTGAAACGGTGATTGGCATGTTTAGCTTAATTGATGGGCTGATGTATAACTGGCTCCTTGATCGAGATTATTTCAATCTCGAACAAGTTGCCAAAACATCACTCGACCGATATTGCGCTAGCTTAGCTGACTAACAACTAATCACCTTGTTGTACGAAGTTTTTCAGGAAATCATCGTCCATTTTCTGAATAGTTTCATCATTGGCATTCGGACAACTCGCGAACATCGGTGCTACCCACGCTTGCAGATTCATCATTATAGCGCGCAGATGGTCCATGGCTCGCATCGCTCCAATACGGCCCGGCGAAGCACCGGCCAACAGCACTGTTTTGCCCTTCCATGGCTGTTGATCCACTCGCGATGTCCAATCAATTGCATTTTTTAACAGCGGTGGCACCGAACCGTTATATTCGGGTGTGACAATAACCACTTTAGAACAATCACGAATGGCCGTTACCAGTTTTTGGATGCCCGCAGGAACACCATGTTCAACCTCATAGTCGCCATGATATATAGGTGCGTCGAGCTCTTCTGCTGGGTACACATGACAGGCAACATCGAGAGCCTTTGCTCGCTCAGCAATGCGCTGTTGTAACTTTTTATTTAAAGACTCTTTGCGACTGCTTCCCGCTAAAATCAAAATACTCATTCAGTACGACCCTCCTGCATAGCTTTTATAAAGGCATCTGATTCATTAATGGCTTGTTCCATCTCTGCAATCAAACTACTGATATCGCTTTGTAATGAGCGATACTCTCCCCGAATCGCGTCAATTGCTGCCGCATTCAGGTTGTGCTTTAAGTACAGTACATTGTCTTGGAGTTTTTCGAGCACTGGCGGCATCGTATCGGCAGCGCGTTCCATACTCGCTAATAGACTATTATAGCGCCGCTCGGTCTCTCGAAGTGACCGTTCACTCTCTCTACGCATAGCATCATTACTATACTCACCGAGTTCATCTTGCCATTCATCAAACAGATCTTGAGCAACCTCATCAATCGCTGCAATACGCTCATAAACTCGGTCTGCCGCGGCTTTACTGCTCTCGTAGTCATCGTTAAGCGCAGTGTATGTCGCTTCTAATTCACCCCCATCAAATTGTAGGAGTTCGTTTAACCGCTCCAATGCTGATTTAAACTCTGCTTGCGCATCGGCCTGTGCATCGCGCGCATCATCGACACGATCAACCAAAATATCGCGTTTGTGGATGCCAACTTTTTCCATCGCTCCGTAGTAAGCGCTAGAGCACGCGCTCGCACTCAACATTACAACGGCAACAAATAATCCTTGAACGAGTCGTTTCATGACAGCTCTCCGCGTACTTTATTGCGCTTGTGATAGCCATCAATCACAAAAGCGGCGTGCATAATGCATACAAGCCAAAGCCAAGCGAGTCCTAAAAAGGAGATAATGGTCAACGCGATAACGAAGGCACAAAGAATGGCACTAAAAATAGCGTGGAATATTCGTCCTGTGGTCAAAATCGCCACAGGGGGCAGAAATATAGCTAATAGATAACGCATGGCGGCTCCTTATTTTTTCTTACCTTACGCTATTTTAATCGCTAATTCATTAATAGGGCAGTTGCTCTCCGTTCCAATGAAATAGCTGACCGCTTTGCTCTGGACTGAGGTGATCAATGACGCTCCAAATACGTTCTGCAGATTGCTCTGGAGTGTAGAGCTTATCAGCAGGTAATCGGCGCTGAAACGGCTTGGATAGATCGGTATCGGTAGTCCCGGGGTGTATTGCCGCTATGGTAAGTTCTTTGTGCGTGCGCTTGAGTTCGATTGCCGCTGTCTTTAACAACATGTTTAACGCTGCTTTGCTGGCGCGGTAGCTGTACCAGCCACCCAAATAATTATCGGTAATACTACCCACTTTAGCACTCAATTGAGCCCAAACGCAGGTGGCCTTGGTGGGTAGGTGAGGCTTCAACGTTTGCAGTAACAGTATAGGCAATATGGCATTCACGTAATAGGTGTGCTCGAGCGCCTCAACACTGAGGTCTTCAAGCCGCTTTTCGGGCATAAAAGTGTTCGTATGTAGAATGCCTAAAGCACTGACAACCCCAGTCAACGTTTGTCCATCGATTTTCTGCAATACCGGTTGCACGTGTTCCGCTTCATAGCCTTGCACTTGTATCCAATCACCACCGAACTCGACCGGAGCTTCTGCGCGACTCACCGCAACGACTTTGTCGCCGCGGGCCAGTACGTGTTGTGCGAGTGCAAGTCCAAGACCACCACCGGCGCCAAAAACTAAGTACATACCACCCCCTAAAGTAACGGTGAATAGTGAATGGTGAGTAGTGAACAGTTAAGGCAGGTGAGCCTCTGACGCTCTGTCCATTCACTATTCACGGTTCACTATTCACGTGAAATTCATTACTTGTTTACGTTTGCTTCTGCGTTTGGGATTATAGGTTCCGATTATTTGTTTACCGGAGAACTTATGACTAGCGCCCGTTCGACCCAATGGCTCGACCGTCTGCACGTAGTGTGGGGGTTTTTACGTCATTTTGGGAAACGCTGTGCCGATGACAAAGTCTCGGTCATTGCTGGCCATCTCACCTTTGTTAGCTTGCTCGCTTTGGTGCCCTTGATGGTGGTGATGTTTTCAATTTTTGCTGCGTTCCCGATGTTTGAGGATATTCGGGTGCAACTGCAAGAGTTCCTGTTCGCCAATCTGCTGCCAACTTCTGGTGAGGTCATTACCGAATATATGAACACGTTCGTGACCAATGTCTCCAACATGACAACAATTGGTGTCATTTTCGTGGTCATTGTGGCGGTAAACCTGATTTCAACCATTGAAGCAACGATGAATCGCATTTGGCGTAATCACAAACGCCGTCGATTAACCGTTGCTCTGGCTGTGTATTGGATGATCCTGACCTTGGGTCCCATTTTAATGGGAATCGGTATGGCGGTGTCATCCTATCTGATTTCATTGACTGCATTTGCTGAGGGTTATGTCAGCGGCTTTCGCGAAATGTTGCTCAGTACCGTCCCTGTCATTACTTCTGTGTTTGCATTTTTGCTGCTGTACGTGATGATGCCGAATCGGGTGGTTAAAATTCGATTCGCCATTTTGGGAGCCCTACTTGCAGGCATATTATTTGAGCTAGCGAAGAAAGGATTCGCAGCTTACATCACCGCATTTCCGTCCTATGAAGCTATTTATGGAGCGCTGGCAGCGATTCCGATATTGCTCTTATGGATTTTTGTATCGTGGAATATAGTTCTGATCGGAGCAGAATTTACTGCGTCACTGGAAGAGTATGTTGATAAATTGAAAACCTCGGCTGATGACGATACTGAAACACCAGCAGAAGAGAATGCATGAAAGCTTTATTACAGCGTGTCACCCACGCCAAAGTAACCGTTGCCGACCAAACAGTTGGGGAAATTAAGCAGGGATTGCTGGTGTTTTTGGGCGTTGAATTGAATGATACCGAAGCTCAAGCAAAGAAACTTGCCCAGCGTCTACTGGGTTATCGCATGTTTGCCGACAGTGACGACAAAACAAATCTGAGTGTAAGTGACATTCAGGGGCAAATATTGGTAGTCTCTCAGTTCACTCTAGCTGCGGATACCAACAGTGGTCGTCGTCCCAGCTTTTCAACGGCTGCGCCACCTGAACGTGCGCAAGCACTGTACGACTTTTTTGTCGAACAATTGCGCACCAGTCCATTGACCATAGCAACCGGACAATTTGGTGGTGCCATGCAAGTGAGCTTAACCAATGATGGCCCGATGACGTTTATGTTAACGGTATAACGCGCTCATCAATAACCCAGGGATGACGGTGATGTACTCAGTCATAACACCTACAACGCCAGCAGAATTTGAACGCTATTATGACTTGCGCTGGCGGGTTTTACGCAAGCCTTTCCAGCGCCCGCGTGGCTCTGAACAGGATGAATACGATCAAGTCGGTATTCACCGTATGATTGTCGATGAAAGTGGCGCGGCTATTGCTGTCGGGCGCTTGCACTTTAACTCTCCTGATGAAGGTCAAATTCGTTTCATGGCTTCCGCACCGGAACATCGTGGCGGTGGTCATGGTGTCGCTATTGTGTATGAACTAGAAAAAGTAGCCCGTGACGAGGGTGCAACACATGTCATTATTAATTCACGTGACAACACCCTGGGCTTCTATATCAAATGCGGCTACGAGTTGGTTGAAGAGGCGGACACGGTGAAAAGCCCGAGCGCAGAACATCAACTACGCAAAACACTAACAGAGCAAAATCGCATTACTTATCGACCCGATTGGTGTAAGGAACTGCAAGATACCTGGCACGAAGATATCCCAATCTCTGAAACCATGGGAATACGCATTCAGCAATACACCGGTCGCGCTTTTACCACTCAAGCCATGTTGTCACGTAACATTAATGTACATGGAACCATGTTTGCTGGCAGTATTTATTCGCTTGCGACCTTGACGTGCTGGGGGTTGCTGCATTTACAATTGCGCGAACGACAACTGCACGGAGCGATTGTGCTTGCCGATGGTGCTATTCATTATCACAAGCCTGTCACTCGAGAACCGATCGCGGTAGCTCATGTAGTCGATATGATTGGCGATTTATCCGCGCTTAATGAAGGCCGCAATGCTCGAGTGACGTTAAAATCGCAACTATTTGATGGCGATAAGTCAGTCGCCGAATTCTCCGGACAGTTCGTCGTCATCGCGAATAAAAAAGAATGATAAGGATGCAAACATGAGTGAATCATTGACCGCACAGCAGTTGTTGCGCATTCGGGGCAAACTAGAAGCTATTGTGGCTGACCAACCTGGCACCAAACATGCCGACAGCGCAACAGCAGCCTTGCAGCGCATGCGTAGCGGTGAATATGGTTATTGTATTGAGTGTGGTGATGAAATATCGGCGGCGCGCTTGGCGGCAAAACCCGATGTTGCCCTTTGTGTAGATTGCCAAGCGCTCAAAGATGAGGATGAAGAGGACGCTTAAACGCCCTCTTCATTAGTGCGTCAATTCACCAACTGACTTAACTCTCCAGCAGCGATAAGCTCCGCAGCGGCCTGAATGTCCGGCGCAAAATACCGATCTTGATCATAGAATGCGACTTTGTTGCGTAAACAAGTGTGTGCTTGCTCAATAGCATCAGCGGCTTGCAAAGGTCGCCGGAACTCCAGGCCTTGTGCCGCCTCGAGCCATTCAATGGCAACGATGTCGATAACATTGCGAGCAATATCGGTGAGTCGGCGTGCAGCGAAGGTTGCCATTGACACATGATCCTCCTGATTCGCAGACGTCGGAATACTGTCAACGGAAGCCGGATGCGCCAGCGATTTATTTTCAGAGGCTAATGCGGCTGCGGTGACCTGTGCCAGCATAAAACCTGAATTCACCCCACCATCGTTCACCAAAAATGGTGGCAAATTGCTCAAGTGGTGATCAATGAGTAACGCACTACGACGTTCAGAAAGCGCGCCAATCTCGCAGGCCGCAATAGCAAGAATGTCAGCTGCCATGGCGACAGGTTCGGCATGGAAGTTCCCACCCGATAGAATGTCACCAGAATCTGCAAACACCAATGGATTATCAGTTACGCCATTGGCTTCACGCTCTAAAATAGTGCGGGCGTGCACCAATTGGTCATATACGGCACCCATCACTTGTGGCTGACAGCGCAACGAATACGGATCTTGAACTTTCTCGCAGTTTTCGTGGGCTTGGGCAACTTCTGACGTTGGCCCCAACAACTTACGGAACTGTTTTGCGACCTCAATCTGACCCGGTTGACCACGCACTGCATGGACCCGTTCATCAAAGGGAGAACGTGACCCCATGGCGGCCTCAACAGACATCGCACCCACCACAATCGCGGCATCAAATGCACGCTGAATTTGGAAGTAACCGTGCAACGCTAGTGCTGTGGATGCTTGGGTGCCATTCAGTAGGGCTAAGCCCTCTTTCGGCCCCAGTGCAATGGTGTCTAGTCCAGCCACTTTCATGCCTTCCGCACCACTGAGAATCTTGCCGTTATGCCGTACTTTACCTTCACCAAGTAATGGCAATACGAGGTGTGCGAGCGGTGCAAGGTCCCCCGATGCACCGACTGAGCCTTTACTGGGAACACACGGATAGACTTCGTGATTCAACAACGCTTGTAGTGCCTCAATAACGATTGGACGTACACCGGAAAAACCACGACTTAATGAATTAATCTTAAGCAATAACATCAGCCGGACGACTTCGTCAGCCATTAATTCCTGGGTACCTGCGGCGTGCGAGAGTACGATGCGGCGCTGCAAATCGGCCAGCTTTTCTGGTGGAATGCGGGTGTTGGCAAGGAGTCCGAAACCGGTGTTAATGCCATAGACCACTTTGCCTTTGGCCAAGACCGCAGACACGGTTGCGGCTGACGCTTCAATGGCTTCATGCGCCGATTCCGCAAGCTTCAATGGCTGTGGTTGCTGCCACCAGCTTTGGATGTCTGCCAAGCTTAATTGGCCTGGTTGTAATTCAAATACTGTAGACATGGTTATTTCTCCACCATCGGCAAGTCCAATCCTTGTTCGCGCGCACACCGCTTAGCGATGTCATAACCCGCATCGGCATGCCGCATGACTCCTGTGCCCGGATCATTCCATAATACCCGACCCAAGCGCGCTTCGGCCTCAGGGGTACCATCAGCGACAATCACTACGCCGGAATGCTGGGAATACCCCATGCCGACACCGCCACCATGATGCAAACTGACCCACGTCGCACCGCCAGCGGTATTGAGCAGTGCATTTAATAATGGCCAATCAGACACAGCATCGGAGCCATCCAACATGCTCTCAGTTTCTCGGTTTGGACTCGCAACAGAACCAGAATCAAGATGATCTCGACCAATGACTATTGGGGCGGAAACTTCACCACTGGCGACCATATCGTTGAACGCTTTGGCAATACGCGCTCGATCTTTAAGACCAATCCAACAAATACGGGCTGGCAAGCCTTGAAAGCTGATACGCTCACGCGCCATATCGAGCCAATTGTGCAAGTGCGGGTCGTCAGGGATCAGCGCTTTGACCTTCGCGTCAGTCTTGTAGATATCCTCTGGATCACCGGATAGCGCGACCCAACGAAATGGTCCGATACCCTCGCAAAATAATGGTCGTATGTACGCCGGGACAAAGCCAGGGAAATCGAACGCATCCTCAACCCCGACATCCTTCGCCATTTGGCGAATATTGTTACCATAATCAAGTGTGGCTGCACCGCGCTGCTGCAAAGTCAGCATAGCGCGAACTTGGGTTGCCATGGATTCTTTCGCTGCTTGCACCGTCTCACTTGGATGCTCAGTTTGCTCTTGCAGATAACGCGCCAATGACCAACCTTGAGGTACATAGCCATGCAGTGGATCATGTGCTGACGTTTGGTCGGTAACCACGTCCGGTGTGATATTTCGTTCTACTAATTCAGCATATACTTCGGCCGCATTACCCAGCAAACCAACTGAAATTGCTCGTCCTTGATCAATCGCTTCATTGATCAAAGTAAGCGCTTCATCCAATGTAGTCGCTTTGTGATCGACGTAGCGGGTACGCAGACGAAAATCGATGCGTGACTCATCCACTTCCACTGCTAGCATACAATAACCCGCCATGGTCGCTGCCAGCGGCTGTGCACCACCCATACCACCGAGTCCACCGGTTAGAATCCAACGTCCATCGGCCTTCCCGTCAAAATGCTGCTTGGCCACCGCAACAAAAGTCTCGTAGGTACCTTGGACGATGCCTTGCGAACCGATGTAGATCCAAGAACCGGCAGTCATCTGCCCGTACATCATCAAACCCTTTTTATCGAGCTCATTAAAGTGCTCCCAATTGGCCCACTCGGGTACTAAGTTGGAGTTAGCAATTAACACTCGCGGTGCGTCTTCATGAGTTTGAAACACACCTACGGGCTTGCCCGATTGAACCAACAGTGTTTCGTTCGGTTTGAGCCGCTCCAGTACTGACACTATGGTGTCATAAGCTTCCCAACTGCGCGCAGCGCGGCCAATACCGCCATACACAACAAGGGCATGGGGATGTTCCGCGACCTCGGCATCGAGGTTATTCATGAGCATGCGCTTGGCGGCTTCAACCTGCCAGTTGCAAGTAGTGAGTTCGGTGCCTCGCGGAGCTGAAATGGTCCGCGAGGTATCGAGACGAGTAAATGACATTGAAACTTCCTTAAAGACGGTAAATCGTTAATGGTGAATCGTGATCAGAAAAGATTGAACTCGGTTATCTGTTCACTGTTCACTGGTAACTATCAGTTTTTTTGAATGTTAAGTGTCCACCGAGGACGAAGCGAGAGCCTGGGTGTGTCAACAGCGCGTACGTCACCACGCCCGACTCGCTCCATGTGCGTCGCTGAATGCGCAAGCATGGCTCCGGTTTCTCAAGTTTGAGCCAATGCATTACATGCTCCACTGGTGCAATCGCTTCAATTTGATGACTTGCTTCGGTAAGCGGTGCTACTGAGCTGAGGTATTCATGTGGCGTAACTTTGGTGAAGTCTTGGCTGGTATATTTCGGCACAATTTTTGGATTCACCCAACGCTCTTCGACTTGCACGGGGTCATGATTTTCGTAGTGAGTGATCACCGAATGATACACGGGTGTATTTGCCGGCAACTGCAAAAATTCGGCAACATTGGCAGTGGCTTGCTCCTGGCGCATAGTATGCACCACCGCATGATATTTATGACCGCGCTCGCGTACTTCGTCGGCGATGTTTCGAATCGCCATAAAGCTGGTTTGCGATTTGATCGGCGCAACATATGTGCCAGAGCCCTTGCTCCGAATCACGAGCCCTTCGTCAGCCAGTTCTTGTAAAGCGCGACGAGCTGTCATGCGGCTTACGCTGAACTGCTGCGAGAGCGCGTTCTCTGAACTCACGGGGTGATGCTCGGGCCACTCGCCTGAGGCAATTTTACGATATAAGTGTTGTTTTATTGCAGAAAACTTTGCCATGTTCCATCCTCATGTCAGCAGTCTGCTGATTCTTGATGCCAATCTTGCGCCACGCAGGGCTAAGCATCATCCAAAAGCTGTGCTAAAGTGTAGTGAAGCTTAATTGTATATACAAGTTGTGTGAAAGGATTTTTTTGTGAGTGCATTCCGACTTGAAAATGTGCGTCTAGCGACCTGTTTAGGTGATGGGTACGGACTCATCGACGATGGTGTGATTGACGTTGCCGATGGTGTTATTCAGTTTGTGGGAGGTCGTGCTGAGGCGTCACCAACCAGCGCTGAGATCATTGATGGCCATGGCGGTGTGGTGACACCGGGTTTGATTGACTGCCATACGCATTTGGTTTGGGCTGGCGACCGCGCCAATGAGTTTGCGCAACGCTTGCATGGTGTCGCCTATGCCGATATCGCCAAAGCAGGCGGCGGAATTGCGTCAACCGTAAGGGCGACTCGCGCCGCGACACAAGAGCAACTGGTACAACAAACCATTCCGCGACTCCTAGCTCTGATTCGTGAGGGTGTCACAACAATAGAAGTCAAATCGGGTTATGGACTCTCGTTGGAACATGAACGCAAGCAGTTGCGCGCAGCGCGTCAATTGTCGCAGCAGTACCCGATTGATGTAGTCACAACCTTGCTAGCTGCCCACGCAGTTCCGCCCGAATTTGCAGGCGATGCTGATGGCTATATTCAGGTCGTCACTGACACGATCATTCCTAAACTGGTCGCTGAAGGCTTAGTCGATGCCATCGATGCATTTTGTGAAAAAGTTGGCTTTACGCCAGTACAAACCAAGCGCGTATTTGAAGCGGCTAAAGTAGCTCGAAAGCCTGTCAAACTGCATGCCGAGCAACTTTCTAATCAGAATGGCAGCGCACTTGCTGCTGACTATCAAGCATTGTCTTGTGATCATCTTGAATATTTAGATGAAGCGGGAGTGCAAGCCATGGCAGCCAGTGGCACCGTTGCGGTTCTGCTACCCGGGGCGTTCTACTTTCTGCGCGAAACCAAGCTACCGCCGTTAGATCTATTGCGGCACTACCAGGTACCCATCGCACTAGCTACTGACGCAAATCCGGGCACTTCGCCGATTTTAAGCCTGCAACTCATGCTACAAATGGCCGCAACACTATTTAAAATGACACCAGAAGAATGTTTACGCGGAGTGACCTGCAACGCAGCACAAGCGCTTGGCTTGTCCGATCGCGGTAAGCTTGCACCCGGCCTTCGTGCAGACTTATGTCTCTGGGATGTCAGCGATCCAGCCATGTTGACCTATCAGTTTGGTACCAATCCACTACACGCCTGTTGGATTGAGGGGCTGCGTCGCTGAGGATTTAGGAACGCGCGTTGACATAAGCGAGTAAGCACTCGCTGATTACTTGCCCAACCAGCCGATTGCCTGCTTCCAAGCCTGCTGGATGCAAGCAGGGCGCAGCTTCCGTTAGATGCAGATAGCGTGCTTGCGGCAGTTGCGCCAACGTTTCAATGTATTGCAACACATGACTGGGCTCGACACCCACATAATTTAAAGCACTCGCTGGCATGCCTGTGACCGCATCTAAATCGACTTCAATACCCAATGGGCGCTGCCATTGAGCTGCTCGCTGCTGCAACTGTGGGAGCAGTGTCTGCCAGGCTTGTGCGCGCAATATATCTATATGCGTATAGTCAAAGCCTGCACGTTCCATTTCCTTGAGGCTATCTGCGTTATTCTTGGCCGGATGTAAACCGACCACGTGGTAATGTTTTAACCAGCCCTCGTTATAGGCATAACGAAAGCCATTGCCGCTGTGGCGTCCCTCTTCGGCACGAAAATCCGAATGGGGGTCAAGATTCATCGCTCCGACTCCGTTGCCCGCGGTTTCACTGAGCGATTTCAGTAGCGGGTAAGCGTTGTTATGCCCACCCCCAATAAGCACAACATCGAAACCTTGTTCAAACAGTGGCTTAAGCACTGCCAACACACGTACATCAAGCTCTGCAACAAGTTCACGCAACGATTCCAAATCGTTTGTATTATTCGCGTGCAACAAAGAGGCTTGATGTTGCAGATCTGAGCATTCAACCGCGCCCACGAGCAACAATCTATCCGGAGTTGTAGAGCCATTCACTTGCAGATTGGCTAGTGCGGGTAACCAGGCGTCGAGGCTGGTTTCGGCACCAGCACGGCCTAAGTTCGCGCGTGGACCGATACTTTCGGGAACGGCAACGACAGCTATGCGACGGCCGTCGGACCATGCTTGTTCTAGTGCGTGAATATATGTATTTGCAGATAAAGACGAGGGCAAGCAGCTCAGTACTTGCCCCCATTTGATTTCGCCTGCACGCAGCGACGTATAACCGTCGAGTGAAATCGCGCGAAGCTGCATGACTTTATTCGATATCGAGCGGTTCAGGCGACATGATCACACCCGTGCTATCCGCATACAGGTGATCTTCAGGTAAGAATGTAACACCCGCAAAATTGACGGGGACATCAACTTCGCCAACACCTTCGCTGATAGCGCCAACAGGAATGGACGTCATTGCCATAATGCCAAAATCGACTTCCTCTAATGCGTCGACATCACGCACTGCACCGTAACATAAGATGCCTTCCCATTCGTTATCAAATGCTAACTCAGCAATGGCAATGTCGATGAGTGCGCGACGCGATGAACCACCGCCATCAATCAACAACACTTTGCCAGCACCATTTTGTTGCACCACCTCTTCGATAACACCTTTATCTTCAAAACATTTGATGGTGACAACCTGACCACCAAACGATGAGCGGCCACCATAATGAATGAACATGGGTTCGACGACATCGACCATGTCTGGGTATAAATCGCAAAGTTCTGACGTGTTGTATTCCATTGCAGTTCCCCTGCTGTGAGATTCGATTCACAGTATAACCGTAAACCGCGTTCTACGACAGCAAAGGACTACAACAGATTAGAGTTAAAGAATAAAGCGACTCAGGTCTTCGTCTTGCGCCAGCTTACCGAGGTGTTTATCCACATACGCACCATCAATTTCGATGCGTTCACCTTGTAAATCGCTAGCTTTAAATGACACCTCTTCCATCAAACGCTCGAGCACCGTATGCAAACGGCGCGCACCAATATTTTCAGTGGTTTCGTTAACATGGAAGGCAGTTTCCGCGATACGCTGAATACCATCTTTGGTAAACTCAATGGTCACCCCTTCGGTCGCCATCAATGCCTTATATTGCGTAGTTAGTGATGCACTCGGTTCCGTCAAGATGCGAACAAAGTCATTGCTGGTCAGCGCATCTAGCTCAACGCGAATGGGTAATCGACCTTGTAATTCCGGAATCAAATCAGACGGTTTCGACATTTGAAACGCACCGGAAGCGATAAATAGAATATGGTCAGTTTTCACCATGCCATGCTTGGTCGATACGGTTGTGCCTTCAACCAATGGCAGTAGGTCGCGCTGCACCCCTTCTCGTGAAACGTCAGGACCGCTGACATCGCCACGCTTACAAATTTTATCCACTTCATCTAAGAACACGATGCCATTTTGCTCGACACTTTGTAGAGCCTTTTCTTTCACGTCTTCGGGATTCAACATCTTCGCCGCTTCTTCCTCAACCAAGTGCTTAAAAGCATCCTTGATCTTCAACTTCTTCGGCTTCGATTTACCGCTCCCCATATTCTGGAACATGCTTTGTAGCTGCGACGTCATCTCTTCCATTCCCGGTGGAGCCATGATTTCGACACCCATCGGAGATGCGCTCAACTCGATTTCAATTTCTTTGTCGTCCAATTGACCTTCACGCAGCTTTTTACGGAACACCTGACGCGTGTTGCTTTGTTCACGATCTTCCGGCTTCTCGTCAGCCCAACCTGTGGTTTTCTTCGCAGGGGGCAACAACGCATCGAGAATACGCTCCTCGGCAGCTTCCTCAGCGCGGAAGCGTACTTTTTGCATCATTTGCTCACGCGTTTGCTTCACCGCTGTATCCATTAAATCACGAATAATGGATTCAACCTCTTTACCG
>DASSWH010000305.1:0-5524 GCA_035705175.1 Pseudidiomarina sp. | reverse complement strand
CGGTACGCTGCATATGTGACAGCGGGCAAGGACGAAGCACAACATGAACTGCATGATCGTGCCGCATCGTTATGGCATGACATACAACCTGAACTCACCGAATTGTCGACACGAGAGCAGGCACGTTGGTGGCTGGCTCGGGCCGATTTACTTCAATTTGAACACCGGTTTGATGAATCATTGGATGCTATCGAGACGGTTTTAGAACTTGGCTATGAACAAGAAAATGCCTATTTGATGCAAGCGCGAATTGCGTTGACTCGACATGAGCTTGAACGCGCTCAATACGCTTGCCAAGCGCTCAGTCAATATTCACCTATGGACGTTGTTGCAACGTGTTTATTAGAGGTGAAAGGGCGTGCTGGTGATCTGAAGATGACCTATCCGGCATTGCAGCGCCTTGAGGCACGCAACCAAGATCCGAATTCGGCGTTGACACGCTGGCGTCGGCAAATTCTTGCTGAACAAGCACAGTTGTTAGGTCTTAATAACGAAGCGCTGCGCTGGCTGGGATATCCGCAATACGCTGAGCAACCGGTTGTTGCACAGAAGCAGATCATTGAAGTACTCATTGCTATGGATCGTCTGACCGAAGTTTTTAATGTTGTTGGTGAGTGTCCAAAAATAAACGCTTTACCTGTTGATAGTCTGCTGGTTCGTATTGCACATGCGGAGATGTTGCTAGGCGCTCAATCATGCTGGCGCGATGTCACTGCCGAGCGAATTGACATGCGTGTGCTGCGCGCGGATAAGCTCCATACATCGGATTTGGCTTACTTCTTCACCCATGTTGAGCCAGATGCAAACCAAGCAATGCACTGGGCTGAATTAAACATCGCGGTAGCCCGTGAACCTTTTGATCGCCAACTTTTGGCAGCTGCTGAGGAACTCCAACCATGAAAAGCTTACTATTGATGGCCTGTTGCTTGCTATTAGCAACAACCGCTGAAGCACACCGCTTCAGCACGAGTTTTATTCAAATCGAGAGTGGTGAAGACCATCCTCAAGAATTCGACTGGAGCTGGCGCATTGTCGAGCATGACTTAGCTGCTTTAGCGCCATTTCTGGTCAACGATGAAGGTCGGCTATTGCCGCTGGATGCTCTAGAAGCGCAGCAAACAGAATTTGTGGAATTGATTTCGAGTGCCCTGCAGTTTAATGCAGAGTGCCCGGTTGAAGTGTTGCCGGTGGTGTACGCTACCCGTGAAGTTTACGCAGGCCAAGAATCCGTGCGCATATATGGCCATGGTAGCTGCCCACTGGCGACACTGAATGAAGTGCGCGTGAGCGACTTCTTCAGTGTCATTAGTGACCACAAGGTTATTGTCGAAATTGGCGAGACTGAACAGCGCGGCGTGCTGAGCGCAGCCGAACCCAGCTGGTCAATGCGCTAAATTATTTGCCGATGCAGAAGCTGCCGAAGATTTTGCCGAGCAGGTCGTCGGAGGTGAATTCGCCAGTGATTTCGTTGAGGTGCTGCTGAGTAAGCCGCAGCTCTTCAGCGAGCAATTCTCCGGCAAGAGAGAGCTCAAGATGTTCTTGGCCGGTCAACAAGTGTTGTAAGGCACGTTGCAGCGCATCAAGATGGCGCCGCCGCGCCATAAAGCTGCCTTCGCTGGTGGCTTGGTAGCCAACGCAATGCTTGAGATGTTCGCGCAGCAGTTCAATGCCGTGGCCGGTTTTAGCGGACAAATGCAGTACGGGAATACCACTGATGTCCTCCAGTGCCACCGGCTCTGCGTTTAAATCGACTTTATTCCGGATGACCGTATAGGGCAGGTCATCAGGGAGTTGCTCAAAGAACTCGGGCCAAATGTCGGCTGGATGAATGGCTTCTGTTTCCGTGGCATCTACCATAAACAATACGCGATCTGCTTGACGAATTTCGTCCCAGGCACGCTGGATACCAATTTGCTCAACCTCATCGGGACTTTCCCTTAGTCCTGCAGTATCAATAATATGCAGCGGCATGCCATCAATTTGAATATGTTCTCTTAAGACATCCCGCGTGGTGCCGGCAATAGCAGTAACAATCGCCGATTCGCGACCCGCCAATGCATTCAAAAGACTCGATTTACCCGCATTGGGCCTGCCCGCGATGACGACTTTCATGCCTTCCCGCAACAATGAACCTTGTTTGGCTTGGCGCATCACTTCATGAGTTCGGTCAATAATGGCTTCGAGATCACTCGCTACTTTGCCATCACTCAGGAAGTCGACTTCTTCGTCGGGAAAGTCGATGGCGGCTTCAACATACATGCGCAAATGAATCACCGCGTCGACGAGCTGGTCAATTTCGTACGAGAAGCCACCCTGCAAGCTCTGTAGGGCTGCTTTAGCGGCTTGCTCTGACATGGTATCAATCAGGTCGGCAATCGCCTCTGCTTGCGTTAAATCAAGCTTGTCATTCAGGAAGGCGCGTTCGCTGAACTCACCGGGTCGCGCGGGACGAATATCGGGAAAATCAAGAATAGCTTTGATGATCATGTCGATGAGAACTGGACCACCATGGCCCTGCAGCTCGAGGACATCTTCACCGGTAAACGAGTTGGGAGCTTGGAAGAAGAGGGCGATGCCCTCATCAAGCAGTTCGCCATCTAAATTACGAAACGGAAGGTATTCGGCTTTCCGGGCTGGCGGACAATGTCCGAGTAGCTGCTCAGCCACTTGTCGTGCCGCAGGACCGCTGACACGGACAATGCCGACGCCACCACGCCCGGGAGGCGTGGCTTGGGCAACAATAGTGTCGTTGTTGCTAAAGGCGTCGTCCATAGTTTACTTCTTACGGCGTTCCATCATGCCTTTCTTTTCCAATCCTGAGTAAATCCACTGCATTTGCGCAATGGTGATCAAGTTGCTCGCCAACCAGTACAATACCAGACCGGATGGGAACCACAGGAAGAAGAAAGTAAAGATAACCGGCATGTATTGCAACAACTTCTGCTGCATTGGATCCGTTGCAGGCGTCGGTTGCAGACGTTGCATGAAGAACATCGATACACCCATCAAAATTGGCAGGATGTAGTACGGATCTTTCGCCGATAAATCTTCAATCCACAGGAATAGTGGCGCGTGACGCAATTCCACACTTTCTAACAATACCCAGTACAGCGCTAAGAAAATAGGTAATTGCAGCAACATCGGTAAGCAACCACCAAGAGGATTCACTTTTTCCTCTTTGTAGAGCTTCATCATGGCTTGTGACATTTTCTGACGGTCATCACCGTAGCGCTCACGCAAGGCCGTCATTTTTGGCTGAATCATCCGCATTTTCGCCATCGACACGTACTGTGCTTTGGTTAACGGATATAACAGCGCTTTGATGATGATGGTGACAACAATAATCGCTAGACCCCAGTTCACCACTAAGCTTTGAACCAACTGAAGTAATTTAAAAATGGGTTGTGCTAGCCACCATAAGAAACCGTAATCTACGGTTAGATCAAGATTCTCTGCAACCATAGCCATGGCATCTTGATCTTTCGGACCGATAAATAAGGTCGAGTTTATTTCAGCAGATGCGCCTGGCGCGACCATGGTGGTTGGGTAAAGCATCCCCATAATGGCTTGGTCGCCGCCAATCACACGTGAAAAGAGCTGTTTGGTTCCCTCAATACGCGGAATCCAAGCTGATACAAAATAGTGCTCCAACATCGCAACCCAGCCAGTAGTTGTCGCTCGGTTAAGACGCTGATCTTGCATATCGTCAAACCCATATTTTTCATAACGATCTTCGTCCCACGAATAGGCGCCGCCGCGATACGTCGGCATCATCATATTGCCTGAACCTTCAATGATGACTTGCTTGAGTTGCGCGTAGAATTGCATTTGCTGATGTGCATCTGTGTTGTTCTGAATGCGATAGGACACGTCAACTGCGTATGAACCTGGGGTAAAGGTAAAGACTTTCTCAAAGACAGTGCCATTGTCTGCGGTAAAGGTCATTGGAACCTCAAGCTTATCGCCATTCAGTTCATATTGATCTTGTTCCACGTAGAACACTGGGCGGCCTTCAGCGGAGTCCGTGCCATCATTACCGACAAGACCTGATTGGGCAACGTACAGCTCTGCAGGGTTTGCATGTAATAGCTGGAAGCGCGCAGTAGAATCTTGTGTCCGTGCGAACTGAGTCAGTTCTGCGCTGACGATGTCGCCGCCACGGGTATCAATCATCACATCAAGCACGTCAGTAACGACGCGAACTTGGCGCGAGCCAACTTCCGAGGTTGCAGGAGTTGCGGCGCTGGCATTGGCAGCCGGAACCGAATCATCTGCTATAGCTTCTGGAACTGCAGCATCGGATGAAATTGCAGTCGGAGTATCTGAGGAGGTTTGCTGCTGAGTTTGTTGTGTTTGTTGAATGCCGGCAGGAGCCGTTTCAACCAACCAGCTTTGGTAGAGGAAAAAACTGACTACCAAAAATGCAATAAACAAAATGGAACGTGGCGAATTCATAAGTCCTTCGTCTCTGTTTTACTTCGTCTGTTTTTGTCCGATACAGGTTCAGTACCTGGAACCGGGTCGAAACCGCCGGGATGACCCGGGTGGCACTTTGCTATCCGTTTACTGGCGAGCCAGAAGCCTCGCATCATACCATGCTTTTGGATAGCTTCTATGGCGTACTGCGAACAGGTTGGCGAAAACCGACAACGGGGGCCAATCAGCGGACTGATGACAAGTTGGTAGAGTCGGATGCAGCCAATAGGTATTGCGCGCAACGCTTTGCTAAGGTTCGCCATAAATAATCCAAACGCTGTTGCAGAATGTCGTTGTCGATATCGGTGATACCGCTCTTCGCAATAACGATGATGTCGAATGCCGGTATTTTATGCTGTTTCAGGCGAAAATTCTCGCGAATCTTACGTTTCAGTCGATTTCTATCTACTGCACGTTTCGCACGTTTTTTAGAAACAGTGATGCCTAGCCGCGGATGGCCAAGAGAGTTGGGTTTTGCAAGCATGGTGAGTTCGGCCGTGACGGCTTTCACCGGGGGATTTTCGAAGACGTACTGAAACTGACTGGGAGTTAACAGTCGTAACTCCCGTCCGTATGCAAGCTGCTTCAATGCAAGCTGCTTTAATTAAGCAGACAGGCTGTGACGGCCCTTGGCACGACGACGAGCCAAAACTTGGCGGCCGTTTTTAGTTGCCATACGAGCACGGAAACCGTGAGTGCGCTTGCGCTTTAATACGCTTGGTTGAAATGTTCTTTTCATGACGTTAATCCGTAATCGGGTTGCCTAAAATTAAGAGCGCGAATTCTATCGGTTGTGACGATGAAAGTCAACGCAAAAAGCTATCCACATTTTATGGTTGAGAATCATTCTTGATGTGGATAAATAGCCAGCAGACTATCGCATAATTTTACTGGAAAGCTAGCGATCGAGTGCTGTTTTCAGTAGAATCAATAGGACTAAAACAACGGATCTAGACGTTATAGTTCCTCACTTTGAGTGAGCGTCTGGAGACACAACACCAAGCAGATAATGATAAAGATTAAAGCAGGGAGACAGTTGTTAATAAAT
>DASSWH010000304.1:0-6488 GCA_035705175.1 Pseudidiomarina sp. | reverse complement strand
GAGCCGGTGAGACCGGCAATAACACTTACCGCGACTGCCGCACCTACCAGCTCATTGCCCGGCAAACTCGTCATAAAGGCAACCGCCTCGCTAAATGCAGGCGTTATCTTGGCAATGCTACCAAAGCCGACAACCGCTGCTGTATTACCGATAGCAATCAGTGCACCGGTAGATGCCTCGGCAATTGCGGAAGATACATTCAGGAAATAGCGGTAGTTAATAATGGCAATCGCTAATACACCGCCGGTTAATGCGATAATCAGAGCGTTTTGCTTTAACTCATCATGAAAAAAGAAACTCAAAGTGAGCACAACCATTAACGGTACTAAGCCACTCACTGGGTGGGGAAGTTTGCGATCAGCGACTTCTGGATCGCCCTCGCGGCCCTCAAATCGTTCGCCGTTGGCTACCGCTTTATTGATGAGTTTGCGTAACCACCAGTACCCGAAGATAGCCATAAAGACCGCAACCACCAAGCTAACTTCCCAGGCGGCGTAGGGTGAGGTACCTAGGTATTGAATCGGAATCCAGTTTTGAATTTCTGGCGAACCCGCGGAGGTCATGGTGAAGGTAACTGAACCAAAGGCGAGTGCAGCCGGAATAAACCGCCGCGGCAAATCGGCATCTTTAAACAGCGACAATGCCATTGGGTACACCGAGAACGCCACGACAAACACACTTACACCACCGTAAGTAAGAATGGCACAGGCCAATACTACGGCGAGAACCGCTTGTTGGCGGCCGAGTTTACCAATAATCCAACGCGCCACTGAATCGGCCGCGCCGGTATCCTCCATGAACTTACCAAAGAGCGAACCAAGCAGGAACATAAAGAACCAAGCAGCAACGAAACTTGCGAAGCCGTCCATATATGCGCTTACAAAATTTACATCGCCAGTAAATAGCGGGACGTTGCTGCACAAAGCTACAATGACCGCGCATAAGGGAGCGCTGATGAATAAATTCATTCCGCGCAGGGTCAGGACGATGAGCAGGGCAAGCCCGCCAACCAAGCCAATCATGCTTAACATGCACTACCTCGTTATTTTTCTATGTGTAATTAGGTATGCCAAGACCCGTACGACGTTGCTCACTATGCGTGAGGAGCGCGCAATTTTACATAGTACTAACGTACAGAATACAAGCTGGATACTTTGCGCTAGGGTAAGCATGCCATGACCAATAGGATGTGCCAAAAGGCATACAGAACACAATAACAACCATGATGAAAACAACAACTCGATTTCGGGAGAACGAGACCATGAGTCAGCCCAAGCACATACAAACATTTCGCCACTCACTGATAGCACTCGCGATTGCTTCAGTAGTTGCGATGCCAGCCGTTGCACAGGAAGCGAACACGGATAACGCTCAAGCCAATGATGAATACAAAGGTTTAGAGCGCATCGAAGTGACTGCGCGTCGCCGCACTGAGAGTATCCAAGAAGTTCCGGTTGCAGTGTCGTCATTTAGCGATAGTGACCTCGCTGAAATCGGTGCCGAGGATATCACTGAGCTACAACAACGCATTCCGAACACGACCTTGCAAGTAAGCCGTGGCACGAATTCAACTCTGACGGCCTACATTCGCGGTATTGGCCAGCAAGACCCACTCTGGGGCTTTGAGCCTGGCGTCGGTATTTATATCGATGACGTTTATATCGCACGGCCACAGGGTGCTGTTCTCGAAGTTCTCGATTTGGAACGTATTGAAGTATTGCGAGGACCACAAGGAACTTTGTACGGTAAAAATACCATTGGTGGTGCTCTCAAATATGTCACTAAAGAACTCACTGGATATGATGAATTCAGTGTTCAAGGAACAGTCGGAACCTACGGTCAAAAAGATCTGAAACTATCTGGACAAACAGCGTTATCAGACAACTTCTTTGTCGGTGGTGCACTTGCGACACTCAACCGTGATGGGTTTGGTGAGTTCGTCAATACAGGTGAAGAAAACTACAACAAAGAATTAATGACGGGTCGTCTTAGCGCAAAATGGCTTGTTTCTGACGATGTCAGTGCCAAGTTTATGTACGACAAAACGAAAGATGATTCCAATGCAAAAGGTGGCTATCGCCTCACCTCATCACAGTTGACTGGGCAAGAACCTTACCAAAGCGTTTATGATTCGAATACAGCCATGCCAGTTGAGAACCTTGTGGAAACTGAAGGGTACTCACTGACGATTAACTGGGATATCAATGAAGATTGGGCATTCAAATCAGTAACCGCCGCTCGCGAAGGTTACACCATGACCAATATTGACTTTGATTCAACTGGAGCTGGCGCATTATTGGTTCCGGCCGACTATGAAGATGAGCAAACAACTCAGGAATTCCAACTAAGTTATGCGAAAGATCGCACCACGTTTGTTGGTGGTCTGTACTACTATGACGGCGAAGCGTGCGGTATTTTCGGTACCGTTTTACCGCAACTCTTAGGCGTCGGTATAACCATTGATAACGGTGGCTGTGTCGATACCAAGAGCAAGGCTCTGTATGGTCAGTTAAACTATGACATGAGCGATAACTTCTCAGTGACCGTGGGTGGTCGATATACAGAAGACGAAAAATCGGCAAATGTGCTGCGGCAAACGTTCTTGGGCGTCAAGTTCCTTGACCGTTCTGGCTCAGCGATGCTGCTTTCAACAAACTCTGACTTTAACGCGAACGGCAAATGGACGCATTTCTCACCCCACGCCAGTATGCGTTATCGGATCAGTGATGACACCATGGTTTATGGTAGTTACAGCAACGGCTTTAAGTCTGGCGGTGTAGACATGCGTGCAGACGCGTCGCTCAACCCTGATGCCGTCAACCCCTATGATCCTGAAATTGTCGATACCTATGAAGCCGGTATCAAAACCGAATTTTGGGATGATCGCATTCGCTTCAATGCCGCTTGGTTCCTGTCAAACTATTCGGATATGCAAGTCACCGTGCAACGTGCTGTGCCAGCGGGTGTCGCTTCGCAAGTATTGAATGCTGCACAAGCAACCGTGTATGGTTTTGAAATTGAAGCGGTCGCTGCCGTTACCGATAGTCTGAACGTGACTGCGATGATGGGTACTGTTGACGCAGAATTTGACTCGGTTCAGTTCTTTGACCCGGTCGCTCAGGAAACAACCGATGTCTCCGACTTGTGGTCGTTTGCAAACACGCCTGAGCTGGTAACCAATCTTGGGTTCAACCAGAGTCTTGAAAACGAATATGGGCAATGGGTATGGTCCGGAAATATGGCCTATCGCAGTGCAACGCAAATCTTTGAAGTACCATCAATGCTGGATATGGGCGGGTATAGCTTGTTCAACACGAGCCTCATGTGGTACTCCAACGACGGCAAATGGTCTGCTGGGTTGCATGTGAAAAACATTGGCAACAAAGTCTATCGCTTAGCCGGTTATAATTTTGCTGCACCGCGTGATGCTGACGGAAATCGAACCGGCCCAGGTTTGGGTGGTGAAGATACTATTGTTGGCTACTACGGCGACCCACGTACTGTCTCCCTGACTGTGGGGTATCGTTTTTAACCCCGCACAGTTGTTGCCGGAGCTTGATGCTCCGGCAATGACTGACTTTTACATTCGGACACGCTAGCATGGGGTATCCTTTTTCTAACGACCAATTCAATACTATGGCCCGTGCAATTATTGCCGACGATCATCCGCTGTTCCGTGCTGCATTGCGCCAAGCGCTCACGGAGACATTAGCTACTGATATCAAAGAAGCGGCAACCTTTCAGCAACTCCTGTCCATGTTACAAGCAGAACCACAAATTGAATTAATTTTGCTGGATTTATCGATGCCAGGTAACCGTGGTCTGACGGGATTGACTTCATTGCGAAGTCGTTATCCCGACATTTTGGTCGTGATAGTGTCCGCAAATGAGCACCCGCAAGTCATTCGCCAAGCCATGGCGTATGGCGCCAGTGCTTACATTCCCAAGTCGATGCCGTTAAGCGAGTTGCAACAGGCCGTTGAGACGGTATTGGCTGGTGATACATGGTTGCCCGAACATTTAGTGGGCACCTTGGCGTTATCGGAAGCCGATCCGGAAGTAGAATTTGCTCGGCGCTTAGAGCAGCTAACGCCGCAACAATTCCGCGTCTTAGAATGTTTAGCGGATGGTCTGCTCAACAAGCAAATTGCATTTGAGTTGAATGTTCAGGAAACCACCATCAAACAGCATGTTTCGGCGATTCTGCGAAAGCTGAACGTGATCAACCGCACCCAAGCGGGTGTCGTCTTCAAGCAAATGCTCAACGCGACCGACAGCAATACCGACAACCAATCATTTCAATAACTGTTTGAGTAGACGCTTAAGGGCGACTGTTTTAATCGGTTTTGGAATAAAGGCTGCACGTTCTGCAATGGCTTGTTCGCGAACCTGCTCATCAGGATCTGCGGAGTTGATGATTGCGGGTAGTCCTGGATTGCGCAGCTGTAAGCGGATTGACTGCAGCACTTGAATGCCCGTTTCACCTTGATCGAGATGATAGTCCAAGATTAATCCGTTCGGGAGTGTGCTTGGTTGGTCCGGCAAGTCATCGCCGCTGGCTGCAGTGAGTACGGAAGCCCCCCAACTGGTCAGCAGTTGCTCCATCGCGACAAGCACTCGAGCATCGTTATCAACAACCCATAATGTCTTGCCTTGTAAGAAATTATCTTTTGCTGAGCGACTTAACACTGGCTTTTTGCGTTTCTGCTTTTGCCAATGTTGAACTGGCAGTCGCAAGATAAAGCTGGTCCCACGATTCACCTCAGACTGGAAAGTGAGTGGAATCTCAAGTAACCGACACATACGCTCGACAATGGCTAGACCGAGTCCAATACCCGGGTTATCACCTTTGTGATCAAGTTGATGAAACTCACGGAAGATGTTTTCGCGCTGATCAACGGGAATACCGCGGCCGGTATCAATGATATGGAGTTCAAGAGCACTGCCACGTCGGCGCGTTCCGATCACGACGCGACCCGCATCGGTGTAGCGGATTGCATTCGATAACAGGTTCTGGATGATACGAGACAGAAGTTTTCGGTCCGTATCGACCCAGGCGCTGGAGGGTAAATAATGGATGCGAATTTGCTTATCCGCGGCAATAATTTGCTGTGTCTCAACCAGCGGGATAATGATGTCATTCAGCGCGGTCACTTGCTTATTCACTGGCAGATTGCCAGCTTCCAGTCGTGTCATTTCGAGTAGCATCGTCAGCAACTCTTCCGCATTTTGCAGAGATTGTTGCAACTGGCGAGCGAGCGCACCGGTCTCACCTTGTAAGCGTTGTTGCAACATATCGCAGAACAACGTAGCGGCGTTGAAAGGCTGCATCAAATCATGACTGACGGCGGCAAAAAATCGTGATTTACTCTGGTGGGCACGCTCTTCGGCTTGTTTAGCGCCCAGTAATTCTTGCGTACGCTCCAAAACTCGTTGTTCGAGTTCGGCATTGATACGTTCGAGTTCACGTTGTGCTTGCACCAGCTCAGTGATATCGGTGTAGGTCGTCACAAAGCCACCATCAGGCATGGGTGCGCCTTGTAATTCGATAACAAGATCGCCTTGTTGGCGTTGATACCGGTATGCACTGCCTTCTCGTAGGTAGTGCAAACGCTTATCAATTTCGGCATCAATATCGGCATTGACGCCGTCACCGAGCAATCCGCGATTCGCGTTATAGCGGAGTAACTCAGCGACCGGCATCCCTGCTTGTACGAAGCCATGCGGGTAGTTAAATACCTCAAGATAGCGACGATTCCAAGCAACCAAGCGTAGCTCTTGATCAACCACACTGATACCTTGTGGAATATTCTCCACCGACGCCTGTAACAGTTCTCGATTAAACTTGTAGAGCTGAGAGGCTTGCGTGGCCCAGGTGACAACTTGGGAGATCGGTACCCCAGGTTGCTGAGTGATCGCAGCCAATAAGATGCGACTGGCAGCACTCCCAATTACGGCTGCAAGTTCACGCTCTACGCGAGCAAGAATCGGCGCGGGAACAAAATCATCACTGGGTGCACTATTGAGGTCAATTTGCAGTCGTTCACTGAGCCGATCCAGCTCCACCGAATCAAAAAAGCGCGCGAGTACTTGGCGTAGGCGGCCCCAATTAATGGGTTGGTGTTGATAGAGTTCAGGGTGTCCTCCAGTCGGATCGACAAACAACTGTGTCTGTCGGCGTTCAAATGAGTCACTACGAAAGACGAAAGAACCCACTATGAAAAGCGCGATATTGCTACCCAAGCTCAGTAAAATACCATGACTCATAGCAACGTCAGTCAGTTCGCGCTGACTGTTAATAGCCGGAATCAATAAATACACCACCCACAAAGTGGTGCCGATGATAATCCCGGCGGCTGCACCAGCCTTATTGGCGCGCGGCCAGACCAACCCCCCTAACATAGCTGGTGCTAACTGCGCTAATAAAGCCAATGAGAGCAAGCCTGCATTGACCAGTGGCATATTTGCTTCGGTGAGCTTATGAAAGC
>DASSWH010000303.1:0-2396 GCA_035705175.1 Pseudidiomarina sp. | reverse complement strand
GCTCGCCATCTTTACCTACACTCGCTTTGGTGGTGATATTGCTCAGCATTTTGCCGACGCGACTGTGCGTGCCGGCTGGGGTGTTGATGGAGTGCGTTATGCCGCTTACAACTTAAATGCCTTAGCTGCAGTGTTGTTTGTAGTACCACGCTTTATGCGGTCACGGCACGCGGTTGGGGCTGGATTCATAGCGGGTGGTGTTGCGATAGCACCGGGTATTTTGGTCTTCTTGACCTTGCTGGCGGGCTATCCAGCGGTGATTGATGTACCCGTTCCAGTGGTCGAAATATTGTCGGCACTGAGCATTGTATGGTTATTGCTGGTATTTAAGGTCATGTTGTTTGGGACCTTTATTGAAACCGGTACCGGTGTAATTCATGCAGTCAACGAGCGTGTAGCAGCTACTTATCAAGTGCGAGGCCAACCGTTCCCACAATGGTTGCGAGGCGCGCTCGCCTTGTTATTCCTGTTTATTGCGACATTCTTAGCCAATGAAATCGGCATCATTGATTTGATTGCGAGTGGCTACGGCTACTTGTCGTATGCCTACATTGCGGTGGTGATCGTACCCTTGTTGACGATTGGCTTGTACCGTATCGTCAACGCTCGGCAAAACGCAGCTCTAAACGATTAAGTCTTGGGTGTAGAACTGCTTGTTCTGGAAGATCGCGTTTAAAATCCGCTCTTCGGTCTGCACAATCATGTCCGTAATACAGCTTTGAATACGTTTGCTGTCGTCACTTTTCACCACGTCAATGATCAACGTTTGTTGGTCACTGGAGTACGGGAATGACTGTTTGGTCTTCACATATAACCAGTAGATGCGCATGGCGGTATCTTCCAATTGCCGAATCCAGTCAATCATCAACGGATAACCTACCGGCTCACACAGCGTTAGGTTGAGTTCTTTATTGGTTTTCAACAATTCTAGTGCGGTATCGTCATCTTTGAAGTGAATCAACTTCTCAATCTTATTGTTCAGCTCGGTAATTTTGTCGAAGCCAACTTTGGCGCCAGCAATAGAAATCACTTCAGGCAGTAGCATGCGGCGCAACATAAAATTCTGGCGGATTTCGAGTAACGTCAGTGGCGCTACTTGAGTAACCCGTGGTGACAAGGTCACGAGAAAATGCTGTGCGACCAGTCGCTCCATCAAATTCCGAGCAATAGCGCGACTGATACCAAAGGTGTCACTCAGAATATTCTCCGAAACCTTATGGCTCGGTGGTAACTTCTGGGTGACGATAGCATCCATCACGATCCCATATGGATCTGAAGTATCTGGTGTGGTCATGGCTTCACTATTCCCTTGATTAACTATTACTTTAAACCGTGCTGACGTGCGTGAACGAGTATAACAGCATGTAAATAGATTTCGTTAGGTAAGGCAAGCATTCATTTCACTTGGCTCTTAACTGTATTATGTTACATTTAAAACAGCCATAACTTTAATTAAAGCTGTACAAAAGGTTTTCGGTGTGATTAATTAATCAACAATTCGAGTAACGGAAGCGAACTATGTTTCACTTTATGTCGCACCTACTGAAGCTGACGACTCTGCTGCTGGCACTGGCGTTCATGCCACTTGCGCACGCAAAGACAACCGAGACGGTTTATGACATCGCGCTAATCGGTGGACGCGTGATTGATCCCGAAACCGGGCTTGATGCGATCCGCAATGTCGGTATGCAAGGCAATACCATTGCCGTTATTACTGCAGAGGCGATCAATGCTAAGCGCATAATTGATGTCCGTGGTTTGGTGGTGAGTCCTGGGTTTATTGATATGCATGCGCACGGACAGTCGATTTTGTCTGGGCGGGTGCAAGCCTTCGACGGCGTCACTACAGCCTTAGAGCTAGAATCTGGTACTTATCCAGTGGCAGATTTCTATACCACCCGAGCGGCTGAAGGGCGGCCGATTAACTATGGCGCCTCAGTGAATTGGCTCGGTACCCGGTTAGCCGCAGTGCTCGACATGGAACCCAAAGGCAATGCGGATTGGTTTGCCGCAGCCATGAACCGACAAGGCTGGCAAAATTCCATAGCAACCCCAGATCAGTTGGCTGAAATTGAAGCACGGGTGGCTGAAGCTTTGGATGAAGGCGGTCTTGGCGTCGGTTTCTTGACCGGTTATGCGCCTGGATCAGGCTACAAAGAATATTATGCCGTCAGCAAACTGGCGGCTGCACGCAAAGCTCCGACGTTTACTCACGCCCGCTACCTGTCGATGGCAGAACCTGAAAGTTCGTTTGAAGCCATGCAAGAAATTGTGGCCGTTGCTGCCAGTACCGGTGTACAAGCGCACATTGTGCATATGAACTCCATTAGCCTGAAAGACATTCGGTTGATTGGCGAGATGATTCGTGGTGCGCAAGAACGTGGAGCCAAGATTTC
>DASSWH010000302.1:0-7918 GCA_035705175.1 Pseudidiomarina sp. | reverse complement strand
AATAAGATGCGTCGAGACGGCATGTTAGCGGTCGAACGCGATATTGAAAATCCGCAAGAAAGCACCGTTTTCACCGAACATCCAGATATTCTTGAAGACGATATGATGCTCAATTTCATCAACGATTATTTACGGTTGATGATTTCCGGCAACATGAACCCACAAGAGCTCGATGAGCTCATGTTGCATGAAATTGAAACATTCGAGCAAGAAGCCGAAATTCCTGCTGAAGCACTCACCAAAGTTGGCGATGCCATGCCAGCGTTTGGCATTGTCGCTGCCGTGCTCGGTGTAGTACGAGCATTGAGCGCCGCCGATGTTCCGCCAGATGTCATGGGAACCATGATTGCGCACGCATTGGTCGGAACCTTCCTCGGTATTTTGCTGGGTTATGGTTTTATCAACCCCGCTGCGAGTCGGTTAGAACACCAAATAGCGGAGGCGGTAAAAGCTCTACAAACGATCCGTGTTACGTTGCTAGCAAGCATGCACGGCTACGCACCACAATTGGCAGTTGAGTTTGGTCGGAAAGCACTGCATACGGCTGAGCGTCCCACCTTTAACGAGCTTGAAGATCATGTTCGCGGAGCGAAGGCGGAAGCATAACCATGTCCGATGACAAGCGCCCGATAATTATTCGACGAAAGAAAATCGTCAAAAAGCACCACGGTGGCAGTTGGAAGATCGCGTTGGCGGATTTCATGACTGCATTGATGGCGTTATTTTTGACGATGTGGATTTTGTCGATGTCGAGTGAGAAAGATCGGCAAAGTATCTCGGAGTACTTCCGGACGCCCTTGGTTGTGGCTTTGAGTAGTGGTGATCGAAACTCCGCTGCAGCATCCGCCATTCAGGGGGGTGGTGCAGACCCTTCACACGCTGAGGGTGAGCAAGCTCGTATCGATTTGCGTCGTGAAACGCGACCGTCCGATGTGCGGCGGCACTTTCAGAATCTGCGCCAGCGGGTCGAGCGCGCGGTCGATGCCGATCCAGAACTACGCAATATCAAAGACCAATTGCGCTTTGATATTACGCGAGAAGGGTTACGAATTATGGTCGTTGACAGTGCACAGCGACCCATGTTCGAGCTTGGCAGCGATGAGGTAGCGCCTTATATGCGTCAATTATTGCGAACGATGGCTCCGTTGCTGAATGAAATTCCAAATGAAGTCACTATCAGCGGTCACACTGACAGCATTCCCTATTCTGGTGGGGAGGTTGGCTATAGCAATTGGGAGTTGTCGTCAGATCGAGCAAACGCATCGCGGATCGAGTTGGTGCAGGGCGGTCTCAACTCTGAAAAATTACTACTCGTTATGGGCGTAGCAGATCGGATACCGATGGAAGACGTAGCGTCTGATGACCCGATGAATCGCCGTATTACCCTGGTGGTACACACCTCAGAATCGGCGGAATTTATTAAGCAGCAGGGCTTATTCAAAGGCGATCAGTTTGATATTCTCAGCGAGCCTACTGAAGGCGCTGGACCTACGATGACTGCACCAACTGGAAATAACTAGAAAGCTTGAAATAAGCGACCAAAACAGCCTTATTCCACCATTCATTTTTAATTGCTATACGGCACACTAGCCAACAGAGTCCCGAATTGTCCCTGTTGGAAAAGTGAGATGGCCGAGCAACAGCAAAGCGATCAGGAAAAAACAGAAGACCCCACACCCCGACGAATACAGAAGTCGAGGGATGAAGGTCAGGTTGCGCGTTCGCGCGAGCTGACCACTTTCGTGTTGCTGTTCGGTGGACTTATAGCCTTGTGGGGCATGAGCTCTGATATTTATGCTCGGTTAGGCACAGTTATGGAACAAGCTTTTTTGTTCGAGCGACTTGCCGTAACAGAACCAGGTCCGATGTTGACCAATTCATTGGGATTGGCAGAACAAGCTCTATTTGCACTGCTGCCTCTGTTCATCGTAATGGTGGTGCTTGCGTTGGTTGCTCCAGCGCTTTTGGGTGGATGGTTAATCTCCGCCAAATCTCTTCAGCCTAAGCTCGACAAATTGAGTCTAGCGAAAGGGCTTAAGCGTATCTTCTCAGCACAATCGCTAGCCGAACTTGGGAAAGCGATCGCGAAAACAATACTCGTGGGAGGCGTACTTTGTTGGTTTTTGTGGTCGAACCGAGAGACGTTCATGGGCTTGATGACCCTGCCGACACGAGAGGCTTTATACAGTGCTCTTGATTTGGCGGCGCTCGCTTGTTTGTTGATGGTGATGGTACTTGTAGTCGTTGTACTGTTTGATGTTCCGTACCAAATATTTACTCACAACAAGAAGCTACGGATGACCAAAGATGAGGTCAAACGCGAAAATAAAGAGACCGAGGGTGACCCGCACTTAAAAGCCAAAATTCGCCAGCAACAGCAGGCCATGGCGCGCCGTCGGATGATGGTTGATGTGCCCAGCGCGGATGTCATTGTAACTAACCCCACACACTATGCGGTGGCGCTCAAATATGATGAAGTTGGCAGTGGTGCCCCCAAAGTTGTGGCAAAAGGTACTGATTTGATTGCCCAACGTATTCGGGACATTGCAACTGAGCATGATGTGCCGTTATTAGAAGCTCCCCCGTTAGCACGTGCTCTCAACCGTCATGTTGATATCGGTCGAGAAATACCCGCGGATCTGTACACGGCTGTCGCGGAAGTATTGGCCTGGGCATTTCAATTAAAAAAGGCGGCTCGAGGCGATGGCGTATTCCCGCCAACACCACGTAATATAGTCGTGCCTGAAAACATGCAAGTGGAGGCTTCATGAACCTCATGACGAGCATGGGTAAAATCAATGGTACGCAGTTGCAGGTGCTCGTTGGTCCAGTTCTAATTTTGATGATCTTGGCGATGATGGTGTTGCCATTACCGCCGTTCTTCCTCGACTTTCTGTTTACTTTCAACATCGCGTTATCGCTGATGGTGTTGTTGGTCAGCATGTTTACCGAGAAGCCGCTGGAATTTGCGGCATTTCCAGCCATTTTGCTCTTTACCACGTTGCTGCGGCTGTCGCTGAACGTTGCCTCCACTCGAGTGGTTCTGATGGAGGGACACAATGGCGGTGACGCTGCAGGTAAGGTCATTGAGGCCTTTGGCGAGTTCTTGGTTGGCGGTAATTTTGCAGTCGGTTTAGTGGTCTTTCTGATCCTCGTTATCATCAACTTTATGGTTATCACCAAAGGTGCTGGCCGTATTGCGGAAGTTGGTGCGCGTTTCACGTTGGATGCAATGCCGGGCAAACAAATGGCTATCGATGCTGATCTAAATGCAGGCTTAATCGGTGAAGATGAGGCGCGTCGACGCCGTCAAGAAGTCGGACAAGAAGCTGAATTTTATGGTTCGATGGATGGTGCTAGCAAGTTTGTGCGTGGTGATGCAGTCGCCGGCATGATCATCATGATTGTCAACATCATCGGTGGCTTGTTGATTGGCACCATGCAGCATGACATGGCCTTTGGTGATGCGGCGCAGGTTTATATTTTGCTGACTATTGGTGATGGTTTGGTGGCCCAAATACCGGCCTTGATTATTTCTACCGCGGCGGGTGTCACCGTATCTCGCGTGAATACTGATCAGGATGTCGGTCAACAGTTGCTTAAGCAGCTGTTTGTCAGCCCGAAAGTATTGTGGTTATCGGCCGGAGTTATTGGTCTACTCGGTGCCATTCCGGGTATGCCGAATTTCATTTTCTTGCTGTTTGCAGCGATTCTTGGTGGTATCGGTTGGTATCTCAATACAAATCAAACACGCCAAGCGTTGGTACAAGCAGCTGAGGCGGCAGCGCCAGCGCCGAGTTTTAGTTCGCCTGAGGCGAGCTGGCAAGACGTACAGTTGGTCGACACCTTGGGTATGGAAGTTGGACACCGACTCATTACGTTGGTTGATGATACGCAGCATGGTGAGTTACTGGGTCGAATTAAAAGTGTGCGCAAGAAATTTGCCCAAGAGGTGGGCTTCTTACCTCCGGTCGTACACATTCGCGATAATCTAGAACTGCCGCCGACAACCTACTGCATTACCTTGAAAGGCGGTGAAGTTGGACGAGCCGATATTCAACCAGACCGTTGGTTAGCGATTAATCCAGGTCAAGTGACTGGCTCAGTAGAAGGTATCGCAACAAAAGATCCCGCTTTCGGCTTGCCAGCCTTGTGGATCCAGTCTGACCAGCGCGAGCATGCACAAATTTATGGTTACACCGTGGTCGATGCCAGTACCGTTGTGGCAACACACTTAAACCACTTATTGCAACGCTATGCAGCTGACTTGCTGGGGCGCCAAGAAGTGCAACAATTGGTTGATAAGCTAGCCGAAGAGAATAAAGCTTTGGTTGAGGATGTCGTGCCCAAATGCGTGACCGTAACGACATTGCAGCGGCTATTACAGAACTTGTTAAATGAAGACGTATCGATTCGCGATCTACGCACCATTTTCGATACACTGGCGGAATTCGAAGGTCAGCAAACGGACGTACATGACCTCACCGCACGCGTTCGTTTGGCGCTGGGCCGCGCAATTACACAGAAATGGTTTGGTGGCACTGCGGAACTTCAAGTGATTGGACTTGATGTACAGCTTGAACAAATGCTGACGCAGGCTCTCAACCAAAACAGCTCATTGGAGCCGGGTCTAGCGCACACTCTGGCGCAGCAAACGCAACAGGCAATGCAACGATTAGAAACGATGGGATTACCGACTGTACTTGTGGCTCCGCATCATTTGCGCGGGCTCCTCGCTCATTTCTTACGCCGTCAATTGCCTGATTTGGCGGTGTTGTCGCAAGCAGAAATCCCTGATGATCGAACCATTAAAGTGATTAGTGTAATTGGTGCACAAGCGAATCAAAATGGTGGTCAATAATGGCATTGGTGCAGAAATTTATTGCTGCAAATCAGCGTGATGCTATGCGTCAAGTACGCGAAAAGCTTGGCGACGATGCTGTGATTCTGACCACCCGTCCGGATGCTAAAGGAGTCTTAGTCCTCGCTGCGCTTGAGTCTGATTTGGACCAACTGGAACCAGCAGATACAGCAGCGCCGACAGATATGACGGTGTTAACTCAGCAGCTATTGGCTGAGATGCAAGCGTTGCGCTCGGAGATGGCACAACTCAGAGCCGACAGGTTGCCACAGAGCGGTGACGCTGCTTCCGCAGAAGATCAACGAAGTCGGTTGTATCGAAGATTGCGCCTTGGCGGCTTCAGCGATGAGTTATCGCGACAGATAGTGTCGCATATGCCAAGTTCATTGCACGTCTCGAGCGCGAGTCAGGCAGACATCGAACGTTGGGTCAACGAGCAAATTACTACGCGTATTGCCGTTGCGGATGTGAATTGGCCCATACTTGATGCGACTGGAGTTGTTGCTTTGGTCGGTCCGACTGGTGTTGGTAAGACAACAACGACAGCGAAGCTGGCTGCTCAATATGTGATGCGACATGGTGCGGACAGTTTGTTGTTGGTGACTACAGATAGTTACCGAGTTGGTGCTCAGCAGCAATTGGAAGTGTATGCAGATATATTGAATGTTCAGATGCATCCATTACGCGATGGTGATTCTTTGAGTGCGTTGGCGGAGCCGATGCGCGGCAAACGGTTAGTTTTGGTTGATACGGTCGGCATGAGTCAGCGCGACCAGCGGCTACCCAGTAAAATTGCAGCCCTACAACAATCCCAATCATCACAGTTGGTGCTGTTGCTGAATGCAGCGGCGCAGCCAGCAACACTTGATGAGGTGGCACGTATTTATCGGCGTATTGCCCAAGAAAGTGATCTGCAAATTAACGACTGCATCATTACTAAAACAGATGAGTGTACCCACAGTGGTGGCGTTTTAGATGTCATCTGCCGACACCAATTTCAAGTACAGGCCATTTCCAGTGGGCAGCGTGTTCCAGAAGATTTTGAACCACCCATTTTAGATCGGTTATTGGAGTGTGCTCTAGGCGATGCGGGACAAGCAAGTGCGCGGGAACAGCAGGCGTGGCAGTTCGAGTTGCCGCAACAATTGAATGCGAGTCGCTTAGTAGACCAGGGGCAGAGTCTACAATCAGCATTTGCTGGCTTGCAGCAGTTGGTTCCTGATTTTAATTTAGTGACGCAAGCGTACCAGCTGGGGCAAGTGCCGCTGCCTCGCACTGAGCGCACACCGCCTGCGGTTCGTTGGGCTGCACCGCAGCCGTTGCAAGGTTGGTCGCAACGCACAGCCAATGTGGCCTTGTCACAGGGTGGGCTGCCGATGCTCAGTGCAAGTTGGTACGATGTACCTGAATTTCAATCCGCAGAGTTGCAGTTATTCGACTATCTCCCCGAAGTGACCGAGTTGTCGGCGCTGACGAGTCGGGGTCGTGGCTGGTTGGCGACCGTAAACGTTAATCATCGATTAGCTCAACAGGGCAAAGTGCGAGCGGCGAGTGAGATTATTAAGCGTGATGGCGTGCCATTGCAGCAAAACGCGGAAAAATTAATCTATCGTGGCGAAACGCGGACATTAAAACTCAAAATAGCCGCGGTTGATGGCGTCGCCAGCGACGCTCCGTGGCAGCTGTGTTACGGTGAACTGCACGGCGCTAAAGGCAAAGCAGCAATACAAAGACGCTATTGGATACTGGATGCCAACGCAAGTGTGGATGACTTGGTGGCTCGGACTACGTATAGTTTGCAATTAGAAGAGCTTGGACGGTTACAGCGACTGGCTTGGCAACAACTTGAAGGTGCCCCAGCCGATTTAAGACACTGGCTAGCCGCGGCAATTGCAGCTAGTGCGGTACATTTAGAGTATTCGATGCAGCCGCAGGCGGCGAAACTTCGGGCTGATATTTTGGCGTTGAGTGGTAAGCGCGGTCGCGTCGATGGTAGTAAAATTGTGAGTGGTATGATTCGAGTTGTAAGCGCGTATCGAGCATTACGAGAAGTGTCAGCAGGCATTACGAATGAGCCAGTAAGAGGTTTGTCTCAAAATGACTGATCAAGCAGCGGGATTGCGACAATGGGCGCAAGAGCGGGATGATGGTTCTGCGCTTTTGACTGAGCCCGAAGATATTGTTGTAATCGGGTTGCCGCAATTGGGCCCAGGACAATTACAACGTGTTGAAGCCGTGTTTGAACGCTGGCAGCAAGTAGGAAAACGCTGGGTTGGCGACGCAAGTAGATGGCATATTATTCCAGTGGCAACAGATTATCCACAGCTGGATAAAGTAGTCAAAAATTACCCGCGCGTGAGTCTATGGATTGATTCTGACCTCGATAGTTTTTATCGCGCTTATCAGGCACTCCGTGCATTATCCGCAGGAGGATTTCGTCATCAACGTGTATTGGCATTGCACCCAGCAATGGCCTCTCGCAGAGGCTTACTAAGTAACGTTCAACATATAGCGCAAAAATATTTTGATATTGAATTACTCATTATTCGTGAACCGCAGGACGGGTAGGCAAAGGACGACATGTATACGTCTCAAGGCAAAATAAACCGAAACACGATTGTTGAACAATATTACCCGATGGTGCGCCGTCAAGCGCTAGCGCTTCAGGTTCGCCTACCTGCTGGGGTTGATACTGATGACTTGATTCAGGCAGGATTAGAAGGCTTATTGAATTGCGTAGATAGATTTGATCCAGAGGCAGGTGTGGCGTTTTCAACCTTTGCACATCAGCGAATTCGCGGTGCAATGATTGATGAATTACGCAGTCGCGATTGGATCCCGCGCAGTGTTCGTCGCAGCGGGCGCGAGCTTGAACAGGCAATGCGACGATTAGAACAGCGCCTCGGCCGTAGCCCTGAGGAACGGGAAATAGCCGTAGAATTAGACATGTCGATAGAGGATTATCATCAACTGTTGCAAGACACCAACAGTGGTTTGGTGCTGTCTTATGATGAGGTGGTGCTGGAAGCTCCAGGTGGCGAGACGACAACCGAAGAT
>DASSWH010000301.1:0-6498 GCA_035705175.1 Pseudidiomarina sp. | reverse complement strand
CTTTCAGTGAAACCAAAGCACTTGCTTTGAGCTGCTCGAACTCTTCTTGAGTCAGCGCATTTAAACGCTCCTCATACTCACCTTTAAACGCATCGAAGCGTGCTTGCATCGTCGCCACGTCATTCACTGGGGTTTGAATGTACATAGCAAAACCAGTGTATTCGTCAATGGCTGTTGCAGTACCACCGACAGCATAAGCTAACTGTTCTTCTGTGCGTAACTTATCGAACGCAATATTGCTGAAGTGAGCAGAGAGCACATTGCCAGCGGCCTGAGTTGCGAAGCTAGGAACAGGATGCACATGAACATCAATCATACCGACATCGGCGACATCAATATTTTCCTGCCATACGATACGCTGATTTTTAGCTGGCGCTAAAAAGCGAGCGCGGTCGTATTCAGTGATTTGGCGCTCAGCTGGAAGCGCTGCATCAACAACAGTGACAACATTTTCAAGATCGGCGAGTGCATAGTTTCCAAACGCAAACACACGAATATGATTGTTGCTTAATTGCTCATTGGCAAACGCTGTCAGATCAGCAGGTTTCAGTGATTCCGCAGTCGCAATCATTTGCTCGGTGTTGAAGTTACCCTCACGAATGAGCTTGTTGTATGCGCTAAACGCCTGGTAGAACGGGAACTGTTTGCCTTGGTTACGCAAGCCGCGAACAAACCGGTCTACCGCGTTGGCAAAGCTCTGCTCGTCAGCTTCAACGACTAGGTTGGCAATAGCTTCTTGCAGCAGTACCGGTTGTTTGTCCGTAAAGCCAGAAACGCGCAAGGTAACGCCACTACCCGTATTGAAATTAAACTGCATACCCGCAACCGACGCTTCAGTGCGCAATGCACTTTGCTCTAGGTTAAACAGATCACGCCAGAGGTCCAGTAATACTGCTGCTTTTACGTCCTCTTGAGCGCGACCATTGTTCATCGTAATTTCAATGATACCGCGTGGTTGGTCCGCAAATAATTGGCTTGGGTAGTGCCATACGGTTATCCCTTGCTCTTCAAGAACGATTTCAGGTTTTGCTTGTTCTTGCGCTGCGACTAAGGCGAAGTTTTCCGGCATCAGTCGATTCACTGCTGGCAAACTGAACGACAATTGACCGTCTTGATCCCAAGTTGCCATCTCTTCGGAACTGATATCGACAACCTTGTATTTACCATCATAGAAATGCAGTTCGCTATCGCTCGGCTCTTGTTTGCTGATATACCAAATACGCAGGCGCTCTGGTGTCAGCTGGTCGAGAACTGCATGGATAGCTTGAGCATCGAACTCTTCATACACGTAAGGAGCGGCAATTGCGTAGTTAGCCGGCACATTCTGCATCGCTTCAGCCAAATTTGATACATAGCTGAATTGGTTGCCTTTTTCCAAAAACTGGAAGCGATTGTTGAGGCTAGTCTTAATTTCCGCAAAATATTTCTTGTCGACACCTTCAGCACGAATTTTATCGATGTATTGCATAATTGATGCAATCATCATTTCGCGCTGTTGCATACCGGCATCAGTCAACTCCAACATAATGTTCAGTGTGCCGTAATTACCGTAGTCGGTTGGTGAGGCATACGCATTGAGCCCAGAGATAAGCCCCATAGCTTTCAAGGTATGTGCTGGCGTACCTTCCATTTCTGAGCCAATCAAGTAAGTGATGAACTCGTTCGGCTTGACGCGAAACTGATCACTATTATCTTCGATGATAAATTCTAGGCGAACCTGCTTCACGTCCTCGTTTGGCACGTAATGAATACGTTTCCCACCCACTTGTTCAAAATCAAGCGCCGCAGTCACGGTCGGATCTTCGATGTTCTTGTTCTCTATCGCGCTAAAATGTTTTCTCGCTAAAGTTTCAAGTTCATCCAATGAGCGATCACTAATCATGGCCGCTTTCATAATATTTGCAGAGTAGTAACGGTTATAGAAGTCGACAGTTTCAGCATGTAAATTGCTGTTTTCTTTATCGCCAAGCGACTCAAGGTTACCAATTAAGAAACGGTTCGCTGGGTGGTCACCAAGCAATCCACGCGCCAAATTATATTGACCAAAGAAGTCCATTTCACGACGCATGGACCATTCGGCGTTGACCGCATTCTTCTCTTTTTCAGTGTATTCCGGATAAAGCTTCGGCGCTTTAAAGAAATCGGAGAAACGATCTAAGGCTTCGTCATAGGCATTGTTGTTCAAGCTGAACATGTAGTTCGTGATATCGAGCCAAGTATAGGCATTCTGGCTACCACCATTGGCAGTCATAAACTCGCCATATTCGTTCGAGTCAGGGTACTTCTCAGTGCCTAAGAACAACATATGTTCCAAGTAGTGAGCCATACCTTGCTGAGTCATTGGGTCATGTAATAGACCAACACTGACACTCAATGACGCTGCAGATTTTTCGGTTGACGGATCAGAAATCAGCATCACTTCCAGTCCGTTATCGAGCATCAGGGTGCGATAGGCACGATCATCGTTCGGACTTTTAAGTACTTGCGTTGCCGCTTGCTGTTGCGCCGTCTGTTCGGTCGCAGTACTTGTTTGTTCATTGCTGGGACGGCTATCACAACCGGTCAGCAGTAGCGCAGTTGCAACTGCACTGAGTAGAAAGAAGTTTTTCATAGTTTGTTGCTCTTATACCTTGATGTTCAGAAATTCGAATTGCTGACAATAAATCCTTCGTATCATAGTGGTTAATGCGCCCAACATCTTTAAACACGATGAATTACTTTGTAACAAAGTATCAACTATTGACAATTTGCCCACCTTATAGTTTTATGAAAAGATATAATCTCTTAATATAAAGACATAAGGGTCCTATGGAAGAGGCAAAGAACAGGTCTAATGTATCAGTGAGTGCAATGCTCGAACAATGGCTTCAGCAACGCCCCGAGTTACCTGTTTTTGAAGCGGGGTTAGTGGGGGTGTTACTCCGAGTCGGTAAGCGGCTTGAGCAGATTGGTCTCGAATCCCTCAAACCATTTCAGCTGGGTTGGTCTGAGCATGATCTGCTAGCAGCATTGCGCCGCCGCGGTTCTCCCTATGCTGCAACACCCGGTGAATTGTTGGACGAGCTATTTATTACTTCAGGAGCGCTCACCGCTTGCACCAATCGTTTGATTGACCGCGGTTTGGTATTTCGAGCGAAAAGTAAGAAGGACAGCCGCTCTCGTATCATCGCACTCACTACGGATGGTTTTCACTTTATTGATAAAGTGACCACTGAGCGATTTCGTTTGTGTGAAGAGCTGATGTCGGTTTATTCAGCGGAAGATAAGAGCAAGCTGTTTGACCTAGCGGAGCAGTTCTTAAAATCTTAGCGTTTGATGTTAAAAATATTTGACACCATTAAAAGGAGAATCTAACCTGTCAATGTTAAACAAATTTAACATTGAGGTGGGTCATGAGTTTTTCTGAAAAATCGGCGTGGGTCATGTTTCTTGTTTTGGCGGTGATTGGTGGCGGTTTTATTATTGATGTGGTTCAGGTGTCACTCGCTATTGGTGCCATTGCTCCACCCATGATGGTCATCAAGTTTGTAGTGAGCATGATTTTTGTCAGTATTGTTGCGCAGGTTGTCTTGGCGATAACATCGTCTCGCGATGCGAGTCGACCTAAAGATGAGCGAGAGCGCTCTATTGCACTGTGGTCTTCGGCTAAAGCTGGCTTTGTATTTGCCTTTGGTGTGATTACGAGTTTGGGGCATTTTTTGTATTACGGTGACGGTAATCTGTTGTTCTACATGGTGTTAGCCTCTCTAATTATGAGTCAGCTCCTTGAGTACGTGCTGCAAATCATCGCGTTTCGTCGGGGTATTTAACCATGGCAACATTACCCATCACGAATTGCGTGCGCGAGTTGCGTCAACAACATGGCGACATGACGCAGGCCGATTTAGGTGATGCCGTTGGAGTGACAAGGCAAACGATTGCGGCCATCGAGCAACGGCGTTACTCACCGTCACTCGAGGTTGCTTTTCGAATTGCGCGAGTGTTCAACCAACCCTTGGAAGTGGTATTTCAGTTCGAGTCGGACGAGGGAACTGCCGGCTCCCATAACTGAATGGGATTTCCCTCGGGGTCGGCAAGTCGAGCGAATCGACCGTTTGGATAAACTTCGCTATCGACCTCGACTTCAATGTCAGCTGCTCGTAATTGAGCCACCATGGCATCAAGGTTGCGAACTCGGAAATTAATCATCCACTGTTGATCGTCGGCGCCAAAGTATTTGGTCTTCTGGTTAAACACGCCATACACAGTAGGACCAGCTGTTTGCTGCCACGGTTCTTCTTCGTACGTGGTTGGAGTTTGTTTAACCCCAAGGTGTTCCTCATACCAAGCAGCCAACTGCGCAGGGTTCTCTGATTTAAAGAAGAATCCGCCAATCCCATCTACTCTCTCTTTCGCCATAAGTGCTGAACTCGCCAGTAGAATAGTAATCATCAAAAATAGTCGCACAAGAGCTCCTGTGAACGGTGAATCGTGAATAGAGAATAGAAGAACAGCTTATCCTGTTCACCGTTCACTCCTCACTAGGTTGTTGTGACCGTAATCGCCGGCATGATGGCCGCCATCATCACTGCCACCTGAATACCTTCAATCACTTCTTTCGTAATTTTACCTATCCCCTCGCCATTTGCGATAGCGTCGATCTTCTCTTTGTTGGCTTTTAACTCAGCCTTGCTAAATACTTGAGGTAGTAAATGTGCTGCGCGAGCCAGTGACAGGGTCACCACAATGCGTGGATCGATCTCCAAAGGTTTATCGAGAACAAGCCGCCGCAATTCTCGGCGTAAGTTCTGCTCAGGCACTGGATTGACCTCAGGATAGATTCTGCGCGTAAAGAGCCACAAGATTTGTTCTTCTTCGGCCTTAACAATATGGTCAGTGGCGAGCGTTCGCGCAACTTTGTGCTTCAAATCTTTAATACCTGCTAGCTTGGTAACCCAGTCACGTAGCTTGGCAGGACTTTTCGCTTGGTTGATCTTGTCGAGAGCCTCGTCCAATAAAGCATCTCCAGTAGGACTCGGGTTAATAACCTGAACCTTTGCTTTTTTCTCGTTTTCTTCGGTCGGGTCCACTTGAATGTGCTTGAGCATGAGTAGTTCGGTCAACAAAGCCGAAGCAACTGCGTAGCCCACATAGCTTGCATTCATGGTGCCTTTTTCTTCACATAACGCGAGTAATATCAGTGCTTGATAAATTTTTAAGTCGCCCATGAATTCTCCTCGTATCTTGTTACATTTAACCTAAGGATTACCCGCTGGTCAGCCTAGGTCAAGAAGGGTAATGTAACGGAATCTATCGACCCAACTAAATAATGAGAAGCAGCACGTGAATATTGGACCTTCTGAGCGGTTAAGTTACGCTTTTATGGGAGCTGAGGACGCCAGCTTTATGTTGGATATAGATAGCGACCCGTTAGTGATGCAATTCATCAACGGCGGTCGTTGTTCAACGCAAGAAGATATTGAACAAGTGATTTTGCCGCGTTTGTATTCCTATCGAAATAGTGCGCGCGGCTGGGGCATGTGGCGACTCATTGAAACCAGCAGTGGTGATTCAATTGGGATGGTGTTGGCGCGACCGATGCACTTTTTCAGTGACCATCCAGATGAAACGGATATTGAGCTGGGCTGGCGCTTACGTCGCAGTGCATGGGGCAAAGGTTATGCTACTGAAGCAGCAAAACACTTAATGCATAAATTACAGCAGCATGATCCAGCTATTCGCGCGTTCACCGCGATTGCATTTGAAGCGAATGTCGGCTCAACCAATGTCATGCAGAAGCTGGGGATGCAATTTGTGAAGAAGGCAGTGCACCCTGATCCACTAGGCGACCATGAGGTGGTGTTTTACCAATGTCAGCGATAAAGTTTTCTTATTTCTATGAGCGGGCATTGGCTCGAAAGGGCAGCGAAGCAGCGTTACGCGAACGTTTGCCAAAACCTGCATCTCGCGAGCAGTTGTTGGGCTTGGATGATCGCCAAGTTTTGGCGGAAATGACACGTTGCATCTTTCGCGCAGGTTTCGCATGGCGGGTCATTGAGAGTAAATGGTCAGGTTTTGATGCCGCATTCGCAGGCTTCTTCCCGCCATACTGGCAACAAGTCCCACCCGAACGTTTAGACGAGCTAGCCCGCGACGAGCGCATTGTGCGCAATCCCCAGAAAATTGCGACGGTACCGGTCAATGCACGCATGATTGTCGAGGTCGCAGAAAAGTATGGCTCGTTCGGTGCGTTTTTGGCGGACTGGCCAGCAGATGACCAGGCGGGCTTGCAAGTGTACTTAAAGAAGTATGGTTCGCGTCTGGGTGGCACTGCTGCGCAGCATGTCCTGCGTCGTCTCGGCTGGGACGGTTACATCTATACCCCAGATACACTCACAGCTTTGCGTAACCATAAACTGCTCGATGCGAGTGAGTTTAGTAAGCGAGGCATGCAACAAATTCAAACTGCGTTTAACGACTGGCAGACCGAAACCGGTCTGCCGTATTGTCAGTTGTCAC
>DASSWH010000300.1:0-8513 GCA_035705175.1 Pseudidiomarina sp. | reverse complement strand
ATACCGCCCACGGATCAGGTCACTAAGGTGACTCCTGACCAATCCCGCGCCATTAAGTTTGCGTTGACTGCGGTGTTGCTATGGTCGACCGTTGCGACGGCCTTCAAGCTCGCTCTCGAATACCTAACCCCCATTCAATTGCTGACAATCGCAGCGGTAGTCAGTGTCATGACGTTTGCCGTCATCATGACGTGGCAACGCCGCTGGTACGAAGCATTTGCGATAGGGGCAAAACGCTACAAGTTTTATATTTTTCAAGGTTTTATCAACCCTTTTGCCTATTATTTAGTGCTTTTCTCTGCCTATAACGCGTTGCCGGCGCAGCAAGCGCAAGCGATCAACTATAGCTGGGCGATTACGATGGCGTTACTGGCGGTTCCTATCCTCAAACAAAAGTTATCGCGCCGCGGTCTCTTGGCGATGCTGGTAGCCTATGTGGGGGTGATATTCATCGCGACTGGCGGGCGTTGGGATTTCCAGCAAACGAATTGGTTTGGTATAGGGCTTGCGATGGCAAGCACTTTGCTGTGGGCGGGCTATTGGCTGAGCAATATACACAATCAAGACAAACCAATACCTGCATTGTTTTGGTGTTTTGTGTTCGGTTCGCTATGGTTGTTATTGGCGCAGTGGTTGTTTGTTGCTGAACCGTGGCAAGGTTACCAAGACTTGCCGATGGAAGGTTGGCTTGGCGGCATGTATGTTGGTTTATTTGAAATGGGAATCACCTTTTTAGTGTGGTTGACGGCTATGCGCAGCGCCGTAAATGCAGGAAAAATAAGTTCATTAATCTTTCTCAGTCCCTTCATTAGTTTGTTATTTATCTATTTTATTTTGGGTGAAACCATTCACTACACCACCATAATTGGGCTACTGTTGATTATTATCGGTTTAAGTCTACAAGGAGAGCGTGCGTGAACAGCGCTTTTGCTGATGTCTTGCTCTTACTTGCCATTGCGGTGTTATTG
Organism: Pseudidiomarina sp.; assembly: GCA_035705175.1. GTDB lineage: Bacteria > Pseudomonadota > Gammaproteobacteria > Enterobacterales > Alteromonadaceae > Pseudidiomarina. Next base: position 7,545 of record DASSWH010000300.1, on the reverse strand, counting down.
GTGTGGGGATTTCGACGTGTAAAACTCCCCGCAATTTTAGCGTATCTGACTGCTGGTATTATCGCCGGGCCCGATGTTACTGGTTGGATACAAGATCCAGACGAATACCACTTTGTCGCCGAATTGGGTGTGGTATTGCTATTGTTTTCCCTCGGACTTGAATTCTCGCTCCCCAAAATGATTGCCATGCGGCGTTTAGTGTTTGGCTTAGGTCTTGGGCAGGTCGTCCTGTGTACCCTGTTGTTCGCTGGAATCGCGTTCTTCTTTACCGGGGACTGGTCCGCGGCTTTTATTATCGGGGGGGTATTAGCGCTCTCGTCAACAGCGGTCGTAATCAAGCAATTGGGTGAATCGGCGCAGCTCACTTCCAAGCGCGGCCAAATTACGGTTGCGACCTTGCTCTTTCAAGATATTGCTGTGGTTCCGTTCCTGATTATTATTCCGTTGTTAGCGTCCACTTCTGGCGAGTCATCCATTTGGCTGAGCTTGGCCATAGCAATGGGTAAAGGAGCCGGCGTCGTTGTGGTATTGATGGCCATTGGCAAATGGGTGTTACCACATATTTTTAAAGAAATTGCTCGGCTACGGACCGATGAACTCTTCGTACTAGCCACCTTGTTGGTGGCCTTGGTTGCAGGCGGATTAACGCATTTATTTGGGTTGTCGATGGCGTTAGGCGCCTTTTTAGCCGGGATGATGCTCGGCGAAAGTAAATATAAGCATCAATTAGAGGCAGATATTCGGCCATTCCGCGATATTTTGATGGGGCTGTTTTTCATCACCGTGGGCATGCAGCTTGAGTTGACAATATTTTTCGAGAACCTGCATTGGATCATCCTGGGTGTGATTTCCGTTGGTGCTTTGAAAGCTTTGATTGTTCGCTGGTTAGCCGTCTTGATGGGAGAGCGCTCAGAAGATTCCTGGGGCGCCGGACTCATGCTATTTCAAATGGGCGAGTTTGGTTTCGTCCTCGTGACCTTAGCATTGAGCTACGCTTTATTACCCAGTTCAATAGCCAGTATGTTGGTAGGAATTGGTGTGCTTGGCATGGCTTTGACACCGCTGGTGATCCAACGCTGTAACCCCATCGTCAATACCGTTTTACGTTGGGTCGGTGCCGCTCGTTCTAATGCCGCTGATCAGGAATTACTAGCCCCCAAAGACGAACATACCAAGGTATTAATCTTAGGTTTTGGTCGGGTAGGTCAAACCGTCAGTCGGTTTCTTGACCAAGAGGGTATTGACCACCTGGCCATTGACCATGACACGCGGCGGGTGCAAGAGGCGCTGGCTGGAGGCGCCAAAGTATTTTTTGGTGATGCAGGTCGCCGCGATATCCTCAAGGCTCTTCATGCCGAAGAGGTCGAGTTGATTATCATTAGTTTTGCTGAGGATGAACGTGCGTTAGAGGCATTGCGCGCAATCCGTAGTCTCAATGATCATGCTGAAATTATCGTTCGCAGCCGGGATGATTCGATGTTGAAGGCAATGATGCAGGCAGGCGCAACGCAAGTGGTTCCCGATACACTTGAAGCCAGCTTGATGTTGGTATCACAAATACTCAGTCGCACAGGTGTTCCGATTCGAAGAATCCTATCGCGTCTCGACCATGCGCGTCGTTCCCATTATGGTGAGCTTCACGGTTTTTATCCCGGCGAAAGTACCAATATGGATCCAGAACGTATTGATAAGCTGCAATTTTTACATGCTGTCCAAATTCCCGAGCACGCATATGCTGCGGGCCGTTCACTTCGTGATCTCGGACTTCAAGATATTAATTGTATGATCCGTTCCGTGCGGCGCGGTGAGCAAGATATCAAAGAAGTGGATGGCGATTTCACGCTGGAGAAGGACGATGTGCTGTTGTTATCCGGTGGTCCGCGAGCAATTGAAGCCGCCGAGAGCTATCTTTTAAATGGTTAATTGTAATGCTTCGTTACAACTGACTGATCCAAACTAACACTCCGCAACATATTCCCGCTAACTTTCTAAGGGATTAGCCCGCATAATACAGCTAATAAATCTCGACAGTGGATGATTCACCTAATGGCTTTAAGAAAACGCGTATTTTTACCTCCTCTTATCATTGCTTTCGCAATTACTGTAGTCGTCGTTCTCTCGTCATTGCGACCACAACCGCCAATGCGTTCGATGGAACGACCCGCCGTGCTGGTCGAAGTTCTCGATGCAACGCCAACAGATGTACGCTTTACCGTGGATGGGCAAGGCAACGTGATGCCGAAACGCACGACAGATTTGGTGGCACAGGTCAGTGGTCGAATCATCGAATTATCGGATAAGTTTGTCGATGGTGGCTTTTTTGAGCGCGGTGAAGTACTTCTAAAAATTGACCCTGCAGATTACCAGGTGGCACTCCAAAGTGCACAAGCGCAATTGGCTCAAGCGAAGGCTGCTTTAGCTGAGGAGAGTGCTCGGGCTCAAGTAGCACGAGAAGAATGGGAATCGCTACAAATGGGTGAAATTCCAGCCCTAGGTATCCGGGAACCGCAGGTTGCAGCAGCAGTGGCAAACGTGCAATCTGCTGAAGCTGGTGTTGCTCGTGCCCGACGAGACTTGGAACGCACCGAAATCAGAGCACCTTATGCTGGTTTGTTGCAAAACAAGAGTGTGGACTTAGGCCAATATGTGTCGATGAACTCACAGGTGGGTACCTTGATGGGTACTGAAGTTGCTGAGATTCGTGTGCCGCTCAGTGATCGTGATCTGGCGTATTTAAATTTACCAGACGGAGATACCGATCCAAGTAACTATCCACTGGTAGAAGTCACTTCCAATATCGCTGGAGAAATGCAGCGTTGGTTAGGACGTATGGTGCGCAGTGAAGGTATTCTGGATAGTAGTAGCCGCGTTATTTATGGCGTCGTGCAAATCGACGACCCTTATAATCAGAATGGTCAAACGCACCCAACACTACTTCGCTTTGGACGCTTCGTTCAACTGAGTATCGAAGGTTCTACTGCAAATGATGTATTCGAAGTGCCCCGTTATGCGCTTACAACCACAGGGAAATTGTGGGTTGTCGATGAAGAGCGACGGTTACAAAGCCGTGACGTGAGTGTTCTGCGAGCCGATGATAATTTGTTGTATATCGATAGCGGCTTGAATCGTGGCGATAAAGTTGTGTTGACTCAGCTATCGAATGCACTACCCAGCATGAAAGTGCGCTTGCCAGGTGACCCGGTGCCGAAACAACAAGAAACTCCAACTACACCCGCTGCAGACACCGAAGTAGCTGCAGAAGAACAGAAGGACGCGGACAATGATGAATAATCAGCAACCGCAAGAAACTGGGTTCATTGCGTGGTGGGCAAATAACAGGGTTGCTGCCAACCTCCTGATGGCCATTATTATCGTGTCCGGTATTTTGGCTATCGGGCAAGTTCGCAAACAGATGTTCCCAGAAATTGAATTGAACATTATCAGCGTACAAGTTCCGTTTCCGGGCGCTGCCCCACAAGAAGTCGAGCAAGGTGTTATCGTCCGTATCGAAGACGCGATTGAAGATGTTGATGGTATTGAGCGTCTCAGTTCGACTGCTCGAGAAGGGCTCGGCACGCTTACCATCGAGGTTGAACCCGGTTATGACGTGCAGGTGGTCATGGATGAAGTGAAGATGCTCATCGATGGCATACCCGCTCTCCCTGAACAAATTGAATCGCCGAATATTTACCGTATTCGGCCGCAACGCCAAGTGATCTGGTTGTCCATTTATGGGGCAGCTGATGAATTCATGCAGAAGGAGTTGGCGAAGTCTATTCGAGATGATCTCAAACAAATTTCTGGCATCACGAAGGTCGAGGTTGTTGGTGCGCGTAATTATGAGATCTCGATCGAAATTTCCGAAGCCGATTTACAGCGTTACAACCTAACATTTAGTCAAGTCGTACAAGCCGTTCGTGGGACGTCGATTGATGTCGCCGGTGGCTCTATACGCACGCCTAATGGTGATATTTTGCTACGCGCAAATAACCAAGCCTATGTGGGTGGTGAATTTGAGAAAATCGTTCTCATCAACAATCCGGATGGCACCCGACTCACATTAGCCGACATAGCTACTGTAAAAGACGGATTTGTGGAAAACCGCAGATTTACTAAATTTGACGGTGATAATGCGACATTCGTTCGAGTCGACTCGGTCGGTGATCAGAATGACCTCGCCACAGCAGCGGCAGTGAAGAGTTATGTAGAGCGCAAGCAGAAGGAATTACCACCTGATATAAAGCTCGCGCATTGGGGAGATAGCTCTTATTACTTGCAAGGTCGGTTGGATTTGATGATCGACAACTTGATATTTGGTGGCATCTTGGTGTTTGTGATGTTGTCGTTATTCTTGCAGTTGCGTTTGGCGTTCTGGGTCATGATCGGAATACCCTTGTGCTTCTTGGGAACCATCGCAATGATGCCGCTGCCCATGATCGACATTTCCATCAATATGATTTCACTATTTGGATTTATATTGGTACTGGGGATAGTGGTCGACGATGCCATAGTCATAGGGGAGTCTGCTTATACCGAGATAGAAAAGTATGGGCAGACTACTGATAACGTTGTACGTGGCGCGAAGCGAGTCGCGATGCCTGCGACCTTTGGTGTACTGACGACCATGGTTGCTTTCGTTCCGATGCTGATGGTCGAAGGTGGTATGGGCGGCATTTGGGAGTCGATCGCATGGGTCGTCATTATAGCCCTAGCCTTCTCGTTGGTTGAATCGAAACTGATTTTGCCAGCGCACATTGCTGCGATGAAGTACTCCAAAGGTGGTGGCGAGAAACTCAATGCATTTCAGCGTGGACGAAATAAAATCTCAGATAGCTTAAAAGTATTTGTGACCAACTATTATTCGCCGTTCCTGAAAAAGTGTCTGCATTTCCGGTACACCACGCTGGCGACGTTCTTAGCTCTTTGCATACTAACCATCGGTTTGATCAGTGGTGGCGTCGTGCGTTGGGTATTTTTCCCAAACATCCCGAGTGACTTTGTGCGCTCAAATCTTGAGATGCAGCCAGGCTCATCAGAAGAAGCTACGATTCGTGCGCTACAAGAATTGGAAAATGCACTGTACCGCGTCAATGACGAAATTCGTGAAAACGAAGGTGAAGGCGTTGTTCGCCATGCCACTATGTTCTTAAATGGTACCAGTGGTGGTCAGCTTCTCGTTGAGTTAAAAAAAGGCGAAGACCGTGAAATTGATGGTTTTGCAATCGTCAACGAGTGGCGTCTTGAAACGCCAGAAATCGCTGGGGTGAAGAACCTTAACTTTGAAGGCAGCATTGGCGGTGGCGGCGGCTTTGACGTCGAGTTCCAGTTGACCGGTGATGATTTGAATGAATTGTCTGCCGCAGCCAAAGAGTTAAAAGAGAAAATGGCTGAGTTTGCCGGTGTGTTCGACATTGAAGATACCTTTGGTGAAGGCAATGATGAAATCATCCTCGAACTGAAACCACTAGCCACCGCAATGGGGATCACTCTTTCCGAGTTAGCGACGCAAGTGCGGTATGCCTTCTACGGCGCCGAAGCTCAGCGTATTCAACGAAATGACGAAGAAGTTCGTGTCATGGTCCGCTATCCAGAGTTAGAGCGGCAATCGATTGGTAACTTAGAAAGCATGAAAGTTCGCGGTAGTGACGGTTCGTTGATTCCATTTACCGAGTTGGCAACGATTCGCTTTGCCGAAGGGTACGCGACGATCAACCGGATCAACCGGGAACGCTCCGTAACCGTTCGAGCGCGGGTAGATAAAGATACGGTGGAGCCGTTTGAAATTGTCCGCCAAGTGCGCGCCAACGTGATTCAGCCGATTATTGATCAATATCCGTCGGTTGGCTTTAAACTTGAGGGTGCTTCACAAGATGAAGCGGAAGCAACAAGTTCATTGGCGATCGGCTTTATGCTGGCGCTGTTTGCCATCTATGCATTGATGGCGGTGCCGTTGCGTTCTTACAGTCAACCACTGATTATTATGTCGGTGATTCCGTTTGGGATGATCGGAGCCGTAGTCGGACACTGGATATTAGGGATGCCGATTTCGATCTTGTCATTGTTCGGAATTATTGCCCTTGCTGGCGTTGTCGTCAACGACTCGCTCGTTATGGTGGATTATGTGAACCAAGCCCGAGCCGAGGGTACGCCGTTACGTAAAGCCGTAGCCGAAGCGGGTGCCGTGCGGTTTAGAGCGATTTTGTTGACGTCGTTGACAACGTTCTTCGGCTTGGTGCCGATTGTTATGGAAACGTCGCTGCAAGCTAAAATTGTAATTCCAATGGCGATTTCGCTCGCCTTCGGTATTTTGTTTGCAACCGTGATTACGCTGATTTTGATTCCATGTTTATATTTGATTATGGATGACACCAAACGTGGGTTGCGGACGATGTTGTCTTGGTATGGTTTAGCGAAGCCACCAGCACCAAAAACTGAATCATAAGCTGTCACAATTTGTTAAACTATTGACCGTACAATGAATCGGTCAGCGAAAAGGGCTTAGGCGATTCGTCTCAGCCCTTTTTCTTTGCCGAGCAAGCTATTGCATAGGAAGACAGCACTATGAACTTGGCGCCTTTGGATATTATTGCCTTAAGCATTTTTTTGGTGCTTTGGTACAGCTACACGCAGTTCGCTCGCTACCGTGCTCGCACCACCCATTCGTTATCAAATATTTTGCGCCAATTACGAGTGGATTGGATGACCACATTAACGCGTAAAGATCATCAAATTGCCGATGCTGCGTTGCTCGGTAACGTTGAGCGCACGGTCACCTTTTTTGCATCGTCAACCATTCTGGTATTAGCCGGCGTACTGACCCTGCTGGCGTCTGCCGATAAAGTGGTACAAGTGCTCGCCTCGATACCTTTTACTGCGCCATCGTCACCAGAAAAAGTACAAGTTAAACTAGCGATACTTACGCTGATTTTCGTTTTTGCATTTTTTAAATTTACGTGGGCGATTCGGCAGTTTGGTTTTGTCTCGGTATTGATGGGTGCTGCACCACAATATAGGTCGACCGAGTTTACGGATGAAGATCGCGACCAATTTGCGCGTCAGACAGCGAAGGTTCTCGATCAAGCAGGGCACGAATATAATAACGGACTGCGCGCGTATTATTTTGCGTTGGCATTGCTGACATGGTTTTTGCATCCCTATTTATTCCTCGCGTCGACAGCGATAGTTGTGATTGTCCTCTATCGGCGTGAGTACCGATCGACGATTTTACGGGCCTTACTGGCCACCAAAGGCCTTCAACCTGGCCCGATAATCAGTCAAAAAACCGATAATGGAGATTCGCAGTGAGTCGTACTTTCGATGTTTTAGAATGGACAGTTGCAGCCGCCCGCGGCGAGACCTATTCGGACTTTCCTGAGCATCCACAAATCACCGTCTATGATACGGGTGTTATAGCCATTGAACCCGAATTGTGCGGACCCAAAGACGTGATCCTGTCTTGTGCTGTGCATGGCGATGAGACCGCGCCGATAGAATTGGTTCGGGATATGATTCATGCGGTGTTAGACGGCACGCTCAAGCTCCGTC
>DASSWH010000299.1:0-7254 GCA_035705175.1 Pseudidiomarina sp. | reverse complement strand
GACTCCGGCGTAGTCACCGTTTCCTTGTAAGGTGAGAATATCCGCTGAAAGATTATTCATGGCAGTGCGCATGGCGTCCATATTGACCGCGTATTGTCCTTGCTCATTGCGGGTGAACGCACCGGCGTCGGCAAAGTAATTAAACCGGACCATATTGGCACGGCCGTGGGCACTGGATGCACCAAAGCGCACAGAACGGAATATGCCAGCAAGGAAGGTCGTGTAATAGTCTTCCAATTGCCCCTCATCAAGTACGCCTTGCTCGAGTAATTGAGTGACCATGTAGAGTCCGAGAATATCCGCTTTGCCTTCCTCAAGCGGGGAGGCAAATTCTTTCAGAGCTTCACGCACCGTACCTTCACCGTTAACCAGATTCTTAATTCCGAGGCCATGCGCGACTTCATGGAACATCGTATTGGCAAAAAATGCATCAAAGGTAATGTGCTGGCGTTGTTCAGGCACAATCAGTTCATTCGCGATCGGGACCAAAATTTCATCGAATTTAGCGCGCATCGCATTCTTTAACTGCGACCGCCGCGTGCCTTTTTCGAGCTGAACTTCTTCATCATTCGGCAAGTTAACGGCAATAGTTTTACTGCCGGCGTTGGAATGACCGGCGTAGTAAACCACGTCATAAGCATTTAATTGGGCACCAGACCCCGGCACTTCCGCTTTGTATGCCGCGTCAACAGGCAGACCTTGTTGAAGCGCGGGCAAGTACTCTGCGTATTTTGCCAAACGTTCACTCCATGCCATGTCTTTAATCAGCACGTACGATTCAAACCCGGCGCGATAGCCGTACAATTGGTCTTCATAGGTTTCAATCGGGCCAATGATGACATCGATTGGATTATCGATCAGATCCATCCACGCATAGTCTGAGGCTTGGTATTCATTACTCAAAAATGCATCAGCTCGCATCCGTAAATAGTCAGCAAAGCCTTGATGATCGGCGTAAGTAGCTGCTTCTCGCAGTAAATCCGCGGCACGTTGGAGTTCGGGTGCAAAGGCTTCGTTATAAGGAATGCTGTAGAGCTCACCTTTATCGTTACGGCGCACCAACGTGTACAGGTCTATTTTACCGGCAAACGTTGCGGCCTCGAATTCCGCTTTGGTCATATCAGCAGGATAATAATTGGCCCCGGCAGGTTTAGGTCCAACGTTCGTTAGAAATGGCGTATTACTATCGAGTCGATCCCAGGGACCGTAATTGATAAGTGCAAATTTACGTACTTTAGGATCGGCGAGTTGCCCCAATAATTGCATGCGATCGCCCGGATAAGCCTGGCGCCAAAACAACTGATCCATAATTTCAGATGCATCGATAAGTAGCCCGATCATCTTCCGTTGATTGTCGCTGAGGTGACTGAGATCAGCCGTCAAATCGACATTGGTGTAGATATCGAGACGGTCAGCTGCGCTGGGTAAAAGCTGATACGTTGTTGCATCGGTGCTGGTAGTTGCGGGTGTCTCAGTAGTTGTAGACGGTACCTGAGACTCTTGGCTACAGGCGCTAACAGTAAGCGCTGCAACCACTGCTAACGTAAGCAGATTTTTAGAATTCGTTGGTTTCATAACTGAATCATTCCATGGATGACAGATAGTGTGTACTTACTCTAGACCGTCTTGCGTTTGAAATAAACTCACCAGCGCAGGAAATAACTCATGCAGCTCGCCCGATAGCAAGGCAAAGTCAGAATCGATTTTTTCAGCACTCGAAATGGTCGATATTTTTTCTTGCTCGTCGGTGAGTCGGTCGGTGGGCTTCAAGCGCTTTATTGAACAATCGGCTTCCATGACAAAGCTCAGGCGGTCGGCCCAAATCAGGCCCAATTTGGTCACTTGCTTGCCATGCTCAAGATGATTCTTAATTTCGGTACTGGTCAAATCGATTTGACGTGCGCGAACCACGCCCCCTTCATCCACAGTGTCGCGCAGTTCCAGTTCATCGCCAAAAGCGAAGTCGCCTGGAATCGTGGAATCGCGCAACCATTGGGTAAAGAATGTCTCGGCAGCCTCAGTACTCAACCATGGTTTAACCGGTAACGAGCCCAATGAACCCCGCAACAATGCGAGAAAATTCTCTGCTTTCGAGGCGGTGCTGGCATCGACGATCACCACTCGATGTTGCATGTTGATCATGCCCCAGGTGGTAGAAAATTTAGTAAAGGCCTGTGGCATCAGGCGATGAATAATATCTTCTTTCAGCGATTGCTTTTCTTTAGCACCCACCTTGCGGTCTTGTTCAACCTCAATAACCTGCAACTGCTGCTCAAGCTCGCCATTAATAACCGCAGCAGGTAAAACACGTTCTTCCTTGCGCGCGCAGAATAGATACTGTTTGCCGATACTGTGAAACCATTGTTCACTGGTGCCGCCAAATGGCGACGACCAACCAAAACTGGCGAGTTCTTGGCGTCCACAAGGCTTAAATTGCTCGGGCTCAAGTGCTTTATCGAGCGCTTCGGGTAATACAAAATCGTCGGCAAGCGTGTAGATACGCAGATTACGAAACCACATAAAAATCCTTATTTATCTTCGTTAATTTGATGAGTTAATGAACTGCATAGGCATTTCAAAGGTGTAGCGCAGCCCTTTCCCGGGAGCCGCATCGGCGTGAATCACCCCGTTCAACGTTTGGTTGACTAAGTTGCGCACGATGTGTGTCCCCAGCCCGGTGCCACCTTGTTGGCGTCTGGTGGTAAAGAAGGGGTCAAAAATTTGCTCAAGTTGTTCCTGAGTCAGTCCCTTGCCGTTGTCTGAGTATTCAAAATGCAACTTGTCTTCATGGCGCGTTGCTTGAATCGTAATTTCTCCACGCGATTGATTTTCAAAGCCATGGATTAATGAATTCTGAATCAGGTTGGTAAATATCTGTGCAATGGCGCCTGCCGGACAGCGAATGGTCATGGCGGCGTCGATATCAATCTGGATGGAATGATTGGAGTTTTTGAAATGAGGTTGTAGTGCTTGAATAACGTCCTGCAGATATTTTTTCAAATTGATTTCACGCACAGCTTCTGAAGTTTGATCAACCGCGACTTGTTTAAAGCTACCAATCAGTTCAGACGCACGCGTCAGATTATTCTCGAGTAACGTGAGGCCTTCATTACTTTCATCAAGGAATGCCGCCAGTTGCGCTTGCGTCAAATTTTTATCCCGTAGCGATTGCTGGAGCAGATTGATGCGGTCGCGAATGAAGGTAGCCGCAGTGATACTCACTCCAATTGGTGTGTTCACGTCGTGAGTGATACCGGCCACCAGACCGCCAAGCGACGCCATTTTTTCAGATTCGATCAGTTGCGTTTGTGCACGCTCAAGTGCCGACAACGAGTTTTGCAATCGAGTATTCGTTTCACGGAGGTCGCGCTCAATATCTTGGCGTTGGCGAATCTCGCGTTCGAGCTTTTCTTGCCGCGCTTCAAGTTCAGACTTACGCCGCTCGAGATCGACGAGCACGCCACTCAAACTGGATGTTTTCCGCGCTACCTCTTGTTCCAAAATGGCGTTTTGACCATCAAGTTGTCGATTGACCTGTTCAAATTGTTGTTGGGTACGGGTCAGGTCATCTTGATAGTCAGATAGATTATCGACCAGTTGATTGTAAGCTTGCTCAATCATCATAAATTCGCGATTCCGTTGATTCTTCAAATGAATCTTGGAGCGTGATAAGTCATCTAAACGAAACTGGCGAATTTGGTTGGTTAAATCGAGCATGGGCCGGTTCAGCATACGATTAAATGCCAAGCTAAACAGTACAATCAGGAAGGTACTTTTCACGAAGGCGCTACCAAAGATGAAATACAACGTCATCTTAATGCGCTCAATCGCGATATCACGCGTTGAAAATAGGGTGACATCACCCACTTGTGTCGAATTGCCTGAGAATTCAAACACCAGTGTCGAAAAGTAGCCGAATAGCCCCTCTCGTTCACTGAGCGTATAACTTTCCAGTGGTTCTTGCGGCAACACACTGAGCGGTGCGGTGCGACCCAAATTTGCGAGTACGGCGCCAGTATCATCACGAATGACAACGCCCGAAATAGCCGGAATACTGATCAAACCTTGCGCGATGGCTTCAATTTGAGGGTAATTGTATTCCCATAACGAACGTCCCAATGAATTACTGAACGTCGCTTGTTGGTTGCGCAGCTCCTCAACCAATAGGTCCTGCGTATCATAATACTCGCCGACCACTTGCACAGCGGTCACCAGCACCGTCAACACAAAGTAGACAGAGAGGACGCTGGTTAACAGTGACTTGGAAATACTTGTGCTGGCCATGCATTTCTCACAAGAGGTTTGCGCAAAAGGTACTGGATTCGGCGCAAATCCGCAATAACAACGAACTCGCCAAGCTTGTCATAAAGCATTCATATCGGTGTCACCCCGTTGTCACATTAGCCACTTAAAGTTCACCGCGTAACTTTTTACATACGTCTTACTTTCCCAACGGAGACCGATATGAAACGCACGAATATTTTTGCTCTAAGCGCTGTAACCGCAGCTCTATTCCTCGCTGGCTGTGGTGGCGACATCAACTTGACTCCGACATCTATCGACAACTCAGTCGATAATTCAACCAACAACTCTGGTGGCGGCGGTACAACCAACAACTGTGCTTCTTATGAAGTTGATGGCACTAGCGTACAAGGTGAGAAGATTGGTGCAGATTGTGTCTATCCACGCAGCTTCTCGACTCCAGAAGAGCCTGTCGTAACGGATATCCGCTTAGTCGAATTGCCAGGTGGCGCGCATATTTTCCCAAATGGCTTGTACATTGGTGAAAACGTTGAAGCAACCGCAGATGTGAACCGTGAAGGTCCAACATTAACCATTGATGCTGGCGCAACGCTCGCGTTTGAAGATGGTGATTCATTCGTTCGTATTGCTCGTGGCGCGAATATCGAAGCGAACGGCAACCGTAACGCTCCAATCACGTTTACTTCTGTGCAAGAACTCGACAATCAAATCACCAACCCGAATGCTCGTGGTTTGTGGGGTGGCTTGGTGATCAACGGCTTCGGTATTTCGAACAAATGTGACCAAGACGATTTAGCGAACTGTGTACTTCAAGGTGAAGGCGGCGCAGGTTTTTACGGCGGCGACGACAATGCAGATAGCTCAGGCTCAATTCGCTACGCGTTGGTTAAATACGCTGGTTACGAAGTTTCATTAGATAACGAATTGAACGGTATCACGTTCAACGCAGTGGGCTCTGGTACGACTCTTGAATACATCCAAGTTCACAACAACTTAGATGATGGTATCGAGTTCTTCGGTGGTGCTGCGAACGTGAAAAACGTGGTCCTGACTGGCAACGACGATGACTCGTTAGACTGGGCTGACGGCTGGCAAGGTAAAATTCAATACCTCTTAGTGAAGCATGCGGATGACCGCGCGAACCGTGCCATTGAGGCAGACGGTAACAGCGGTAACAACGACGCAACGCCATTCTCGAATCCAATTATCGCAAACTTCACCTCAATCGGTTCATTGACTGCAACTGACGGTTCAGACGAGTCTGAAGGTGTGTTACTCCGTGAAGGTACTCGTGGTGCTTTGTATAACTTCTTGATTACTGATGCGCGCGGTGAGTGTTTGGAAATTGACCAAGCAACGACGTTAGCAGCAGCACAAGCAGGTGATTTGTCGGTTGAAAACTCAATCATCGCCTGTAGCGAAAACTTTGCTGACCAACCAACTCAAGACTGGTTCCAAGGCTATGCAACCAACGTGACCTTAGACGAGATGGCAACTGTATTGACCTCAGGTTATGTTACTGCAGGCACTATTTCTGACGCGTCAGGCGCTGAAGTAACCGTTACACCTAAAACTGATTTAAGCACGATCGACCCATTCTTTGATGATGTTGATTTTATCGGTGCAGTAAGTGAAGACGACGATTGGACTAACGGCTGGACAGTCGGTCTGCGCGACTAATCAAAGGAATATTCTGCACACGGATGTGCAATCGCTTTGAATCATTACGATTAGTCTACGCATACGGAGTCTCTCATGAAAAAGCATGCCGTTTTAACCAAAAGCAAGGTTGGGATTGCTGTTGCAATAGCACTCTCTACCCAGCTTGCGGTTGCTCAAGAAGCAGCTACAGACGCCGCAAGCGCTGAAACCATTGAAGAAGTGGTGACAACAGGCACGCGGTTACAAGGATCGGCCGCAGCCGTTGTCGAGGAACGCAAAGCTCAAGCGTTCGTTGCCGACATTCTGGGTGCTGAACAAATTTCGCGGACTGGCGACAGTGATGCCGCTTCCGCATTACGCCGTGTCACCGGCCTCACGCTGGTAGATGGCAAATTTATCTACGTTCGTGGTTTAGGCGAACGTTACTCCAGTACGCAGTTGAACGGCGCGTCGGTACCGTCGCCCGATCCGACTCGAAACGTCATTCCACTCGATATGTTCCCAGCGAGCATTATTGAAAGCATGTCGGTACAAAAGTCTTACTCACCGGATATGCCAGCAAACTTTGGTGGTGGTAACGTCGACATTCGCACCGTCTCTATTCCGACCGACCAAATTTTTGAAGTATCGATTGGCACCGGTTGGGATTCCAACTTTAGTGATGATGGCTTGACCTATGCTGGAGGCGATAGTGACTGGAAGGGCACTGATGACGGCTCACGATCTTTATCTAGCGCGATGGTCTCGGCGTTGGCGCGTTATCAAGAAGACATCAACGCTGCGAATATTGCGAATGTTGATGGCATTTCTATTACAGATGCACAAGCAATCAATCGCAATCTAGCAGCATCTTTGAATACTCAAAATGAGGTCTATACCAAAAGTCTAAGCCCAGATATCAAAGGCTCAGTCAGTTTTGGCGATAGCTTCGATATCGACGACGATTGGACTTTTGGTTTCCTCGCTGGCGTTGACTATGACAACAGTTGGTCAAATAGCGAAGAGACTGAGAAAGTTCTCGGTATTGCCGATGGACAATCCGTTGTGATTCAAGATGGCGCCTCACGAGTCACCGCACAGACGGTTGAACTCAGCGGTATACTGAATTTTGGTTTGCAATATGGTGACTACCACAAGGTAGAAACGTCAACAATATTCCTGCGCAATACACAAGATCGTGTAGAGCAAGGTGGTGTTGAGACTGCAAACTCAATTACCGAAAGTAATTTATCGTTTTTCGATACCGACATACGCTATGAAGAACGGGAGTTATTGACCAACCAAATACGCGGTTCACATTTCTTCCCTGAGCTGTGGAATGTCGCGGTA
>DASSWH010000298.1:0-2835 GCA_035705175.1 Pseudidiomarina sp. | reverse complement strand
GAAAGTTGTGTTACGGATAACGTCAGAAACTGACATGTCACCAGACAAGTCAATCGCTTCACGGTCGATTACGGTTACTGGAACCGCGCCTTCAAGGTCTGTACGCTGAATGCGTGAACCTGTTACTGTGATACGTTCTTGAGCTTCTTCTGCTTGCTCATCTTCAGACTGATCCTGCGCAATTGCAGAGCCTGAAAACGCAAGAGATGCGCCACCGAACATAAGAGCTAAGCGGATAGACTTAGCTAATTTATTGTTAGTATACATATCTTCTCCCTGGACCACTTTATTAGTGATTTACTAGGTTTAAACTGGCACGTGAACGCTCTTCGTGCTCGTTCCGATCGGGGTCTAATTGGCTGCAAAGCTAATTAAACACCAACCGATCAGTACCCGATACTAATCAAAAAAGCCGAGTTCAGCAACCTAGAGAGTCGCTAAAAATCAATATTTTTTGATGATTTCGTACGATAAACAGCCATTTTCTTTCGACGAAACCCATGCAATAACATTTAACCCACTGTTTTAGTTGAATTAAATAGAACAAAACCCGTGTCACAAAAAGTTCCCTAACTTTCCAAAATTTCGTCACTTTGTCGCTTTTTTGAACTTCGGTATGCCTTAATTGACGCGCTTTAGAGCCTAACTCGTCCGACTTGTAACAAATTTTTGACGGACGCCTTTGCGCTGCCCGCGTATCGATAGCCTTGCGCTAACATCAGTTCTGCGCAAGCAACCGCATCATTAAAAGCATGGTGCGCATAGTAGTCAGCGAGCTGATAGCGCTGGCGAGCAGCTGCTAACGTTAAACTACCACGCGGAATATGATGATGCTGATTACGCAGTCGTCGCAATTCAAATTGCAAGGTGTCAAACCAGCCTAGTGGTTCCAAGTTCATGTCATAGTCACGTGCAGCTGCTTGAAGAAACTGCCAATCTAAATGGGTATGATGGCAAACCAAAACGGCATCTTTAAGCACCTTTGCGAGTTCATTAAGTACATCCTGGGTGTCACTGCTATGCACAAAGTCACGTTGCAGCAAGCCATGCACAACCGGACTCTGCTTCAAATCATGAGTCGAATCTGGTCCAGATTCGAGCACAAAATAGCGCGCACTCGAATAGTCCAGGTATGGCGGCTGTACTTCTATCCAAGCCACCGCGAGCATGACGTCATGACGCACATCTAAACCGCTGGTTTCGATATCCAAGACTACATAACGAGCATCTGTCCAATGCTGTCTCAACAGCTGTTGTCGCTGCCACCAGCGCTTTAACGCAGTTGCAACTGTCATCAGCCGCTACGCCCAAACTTCATCGCGACTCCTTGCTGACATTCATCGATAATTCGAAAGGCAGACTTGAGTTGACGCCGAACGAGGGTACTTAATTGGTCTGGATCCAGCGCATTTTTTGGTTGCTCTGTTCCCCAAATCTCAAGTTGATGTTGCAACCTGAGTTGCGTCAAAAACTGCCAAGCCTCAGCTAATGATTGATTATCACGTCGATTCAGCAAGCGGCTATCTCGCAACTGCTCCAAACGCGTGAGCGTTTGCGGCTGTGTGAGCCCCGCCTGTAACGAATAAATGCGTACAATGTCATTGATCAAAGCAATGCCGTAACGCTTGATATCAATTAAATCACTATCTTTGCCTGACTCCGTGCCACGAAACCTATTGAATAGCCCCAAGGGCACCTGCACATTGCGTTGCAAACGCGCTAGGTTGCCTAAAAAGAACTCATTCTTGCCTAACTGAGCAACCGCCTCGCGATAGCGTTGGTACAGACGCTTATGCCCAACAACTAAGCGGCTATCAAAGAATATTTGACAGTACATCAATGCTTTGGGTGTCGGACTCTCAGTCCAGCGGGTAAATCGCTCAAGCCAGCCGCCGACGCTACGCCGACAATCTTCGTTTGAGGCCATGATATTACCGGGACACAGTGGAATCCCGCAGTCGCCCAGTCCCTCACAAACCCACTCGCCCAGCCCCTGAAACCAAGCCCGTTGTCGCTCATTTAAATCATCGGCCAGCAGCAAGCCATTATCTTGATCGGAACTCAAGGTTTGATCTTCTCGGCCTTGCGATCCGAACGCAATCCAAGCGTACGATGCGGGTGCAACACCATGTTCTTGCTCATAAAAGTCAATCAGCTTGCGCGTCATTGTATCGGTCAACGACGCTAACAGACGCCCGACTACCGTAGTATTTGCAGCACGTGCGGCAAAGGTTTGCATGTACGCTGGAATCTGTCGTGCTTCTTCAACGAGTTGCGCGCGTGAGTTCGTTTTGTTCAATGCACTCATGAGCATGACCGGTTCGCTGCGTTGTTGTCGCATTAAGTCCGTATTGGTGATCATGCCCAGCGGTTGACCGTCATCATCCAACACGGGTAAATGATGGATATTATTTTGCGTCATTGTTGTTAATGCATCGATAAGCGTCTGGCGACCATACACGGTGGCTGGAGCCTGAGTCATCACTGCATTCACATGTAAGTCATAACTTAGTCCTGAAGCGACAACGCGATTTCGCAAGTCGCGGTCGGTCAGAATACCAACCAGCGCTCCATCATCTACCAACAAGATAGAACTGACTTTTTCTTCGCTCATCTTCTGCGCTGCGACACGAATTGATGTAGTGGAGGGTAATTGCACTGGCGGGCGCGACAATACTTCTCGAATACTCAGTTGCAGCGGATCAACGGTTCCCTGCCGTCCACTATTGGGCTTACTTCGTGCCGCCTCTTCCAAGGAGCGTTGTCCGTGCGCTCGAATGAAGTATTGCTCGAACTCCACACTGTCACGCCGCAATCGGTCAAAAACTTTTTTCG
>DASSWH010000297.1:0-4008 GCA_035705175.1 Pseudidiomarina sp. | reverse complement strand
GTACTTGAAGAACGCGCCGACGATATGGCGTTTTTCCAACAACGCATCGATAAAGAAGTCATCAACCGACTGGAACATGTTGCCAATAACAAATTTGTGCACATGGATTACACCGATGCGGTCGAAATCTTGCAGAACTGTGGGAAGAAATTTGAATACCCAGTGTCCTGGGGCACCGATTTGCAATCCGAACACGAGCGTTATCTCGCTGAAGTTCACGTGGGCGCCCCTGTCGTACTGAAGAATTACCCGAAAGGTATTAAAGCCTTCTACATGCGTCAGAACGACGATGGCAAAACAGTCGCAGCTATGGACATTTTGGCACCCGGTATCGGTGAAATCATCGGTGGTAGTGCCCGTGAAGAGCGTTTAGACGTGTTTGATGCACGCCTCGCTGAAATGGGGCTGCCAGTCGAAGAATACAGCTGGTATCGCGACCTGCGTCGCTACGGCACCGTTCCTCATGCCGGCTTCGGCCTCGGTTTTGAGCGTCTGGTGAGCTACGTCACCGGTATGACCAACATCCGCGATGTCATCCCGTTCCCACGCGCACCTAAGTCAGCCGACTTCTAGCGGCAGTATAAGTAAATAGTGAACAGGTAACAGTTACTAGAAAACACGGATCAACGGTTTTCTAGTAACTAATAGCTAGTATCCAGTAACGCTTTTATCTTTTGTCTTTTCTATTCCCTGTTCACTGTTCACCAGTACTTTATGTTACTCGCAATGTCCTTCATCGGCTTGATGGGCGTCGGCACTGCTGGTGTTCCCACGTATAAGAAACCGACGATCGCATCTTGGTCACCGCATCCCAGTTGCTCTTTAACCCAGTTGTCTTCAGCGAACCAGCCCGTGCGCCAAATTGCACCGAGATTTTGGGCAAATGCCGCCTGTTGTAGGAGCAGAGTTGCACAGGCGGCACTGGCAAACTGTTCATCGCGCGGTACTTTGTCGTGTGGCTGATACACCATGCTCACCACAATGACTGTAGGTGCACGTAACGGCAACTGACTTGCTGCCAACTGCTCTTCGTCTGATTTATTACGGCGTTCAGCGGCTTGTCTAAAAATTTCGCCCAATTGCTGTCGCGCTGAGCCAGCAAATATTGCAAACTGGTACGGTGTTAATGCGACATGGTCCGGAGCTCTCGAAGCCGCTTGTAAAAGCAAGTCGAGCTGTTGTTTGGAAGGACCTGGTTCAATGAGTCGTGGCATCGATGAACGGGTGAGCAGCAATTCAAGTGCTTGCATGAAAACCTCAAAAGAATAAATAAAGGACTGCGTCTAGCTTAACAAAGATCACGCTCTGTTACATTGTCGCTCTAGTCTATCGGTTTGTTCTAAAGTATGCTCGCAACGTGTAAAAAACTAAATCTCAGGATAGTGGCCATGAGCGGAATTCGTAATGTGTTTGGCAAGTTGTTTGGTTTTATCAATGGCATTAGAAAAGTCGTTGTAAACCTTGTGTTTTTTATTGTCCTATTTGTCGTTGTTGGCTTTCTGATAAGTGGCGAAGACCCTATCGAAGTGCCGACCGATGGCATGCTGGTATTGAACCTTAACGGTTACATTGTCGAAGAAGAAACCTACGTCGATCCGGTCGATAAATTTTTCGATCAGGCGTTGGGGGCCGCGCCTAGTGTTCCCGAAATACTCTTATCTGATGTTATCGATAGTATCGAGCATGCTGCGACCGACGAGCGTATCAGTGGTATCTACCTGAACTTGTCCAGTTTTATGGGCGCCGGTATGAATAAATTGGAACTGGTTGGCAATGCGTTGTCAGCGTTTCGTGAATCCGGCAAGCCTGTCTATACCTATGGCGACTATTTCAGTCAACAGCAGTACTATTTGGCAGCACATGCTGATGCGATTTATCTGAATCCGCTCGGCGGCATAATGTTTGATGGTATGGGCGGCAATAACCTGTACTACAAAGACTTGTTGGATAAACTGAAAGTTTCTACCCATGTCTTCAAGGTTGGTGACTATAAATCAGCTGTCGAACCCTATATTCGAAACGATATGTCAGATGAAGCCAAAGAAGCAAACAGCCTTCTCTATGGAGAACTGTGGGAAACCTATAAGTCACGTGTGAATGCACTCCGCAACATCGACCCCCGCATGCTGAGCGGAAAAATGGAAGATTTTCGTGAACTTGTCGCTGAAAACAATAATGATCTTGCGCAGTTAACCGTTGCTGCGAATGTGGTCGATGAATTGAAAACCCGCGAAGCATTTCGAAGCCAAATGATTGAGCTTACCGGTCTCGATGAAGATGAAAAATCGTGGAAGCGTATTGACCATAGCGCTTATTTAGCAGCTATTGAGCAAGAATCCTTGCTCGTTGACGACAATAATCGCAATGAAAATAGCATTAAGGTTGTGGTTGCTCGCGGCATCATTGTCGATGGTTATCAAAAAGCCGGAATGATTGGCGGCGACAGCACCGCTGAATTGCTGCGCCGGGCTCGCCTCGATGAGAGTACCAAGGCCGTAGTACTGCGTATTGATAGCCCCGGTGGCAGCGGTTTTGCTTCTGAAATTATTCGCCAAGAGGTTTTAGAATTACAAAAGGCTGGTATTCCAGTTATTGCATCAATGAGTTCTGTAGCTGCTTCCGGCGGATATTGGATTGCAGCGTCAGCGGACGAAATTTGGGCGGCACCGACAACCATTACTGGTTCAATCGGCGTATTTGGAACCTTCTTTACGATTGAAGATTCACTCGCTGAAATCGGTGTATATAGCGATGGTGTTCGTACCACTGAAATGCCCGTTATGGATATTACTCAACCACTATCAGATGAAGCCAAACAAGTTATTCAGTTGAGTGTTGAGAAGTTTTACCGTGACTTCGTGCAAATGGTTGCCGATAGTCGTGATATGTCGTACGAAGAAGTTCATGCCGTTGCCCAAGGGCGCGTTTGGACTGGTACGAAAGCATTGGAGTTCGGATTGGTTGACCAATTAGGTGATTTCGAGGATGCTATTGCCGCTGCTGCTGCACAAGCAGACTTGACTGAATTCACCGTCGAGACGCTGACTCAAGAACTGTCGCCGCGTGAACAAATGCTGGCAAATTTCTTTGGCTCTGCTCAAACTTGGATACCGATGCCGAACACGACAACGAAAAATCCATTGGAGGCGGAACTAATGCGAGTATGGACAGACTTGCAGATCACCACCAAGTTTAATGACCCGAACGGTGTCTATGCATTGTGTGAACTGTGTCCTACTTACTAGTACTAGCGTCTGACTTCAACCGATAAGGTTTGTCCGTTGACTCGTAAAAAGATCTACGTCGCCTACACAGGTGGCACCATAGGAATGCGTAAATCGGCACAGGGCTATGTTCCTGTGCCGGGCTTTTTGACCGAGTGTGTCAATAAAATGCCTGAATTTTTTCGGGAAGAAATGCCTGAATTCACGGTCGCTGAATACGATCCACTGATGGATTCATCGGATATGTCGCCGCAAGACTGGCAGCATATAGCAGAAGATATTCAGCAGCATTACAACGAATACGACGGTTTCGTTGTCCTCCATGGTACAGATACAATGGCGTATACCGCGTCTGCGCTATCTTTTATGTTCGAGAACCTCGGTAAACCTGTCATCATTACTGGCTCTCAAATTCCGCTCGCAGCGCTGCGCTCAGATGGTCAAACCAACTTGCTGAACGCACTTTATATTGCGGCCAATTATCCGATCCACGAAGTGGGCCTATTTTTTAATAACCAACTCTTCCGCGGCAATCGTGCGACCAAAGCGGATGCTAATGGTTTTGATGCCTTTGACTCACCTAACTTTCCGCCATTGCTCGAAGCCGGTATTCAAATCCGTCTCCACGCAGGTGAACTTCAACCCGTCAGTTCCGCTCCTCTACAGCTTACCTCGGTAACACCACAAGCAATTGGGGTCGTGACACTTTACCCAGGTATCTCATCGGTCATTTTCGATAATCTGCTGCAACAACCCGTTCGTGCGCTCATCATGCAGAGTTACG
>DASSWH010000296.1:0-12992 GCA_035705175.1 Pseudidiomarina sp. | reverse complement strand
TCCTGTTTAAAGCGAGCCTCCAATGACAGCTACGTTTGTAGAATAGACCCATAATCCCACAGTAAATCGGAGTATTCATAAATTGAAAGATCAACTGGTCAATAATTCGACAAGGTTATCCAAACTTAATTACCGATATTTTCAATCCGAATAGACTTTTCGGTCTATTCGGATTAATGAGAACGGATACATTAGAAGATGTAGATAACGCCGATGCCGAGCTCCGCTTCATAATCGTTGCGAGTAATTGGGCTGTCTGAGACGTCGCTGCTGTAGCGCTCATAGAGACCTTCCACGAAGAGTAGCCAGTTTTCGTTCAAATACTGACGGTAATTATAATGAAGTCCAAACGAGCGTAGCCCGCTGCTCATGTTAGTCTGGTTCAATCCTGAAGCCGCTGATTGCGCTGCGGTAATACCGAAGTCTTGATTGGCACGGTCGCTGTCGTGGAATACCGCAACGAGAGCTAATTCGGATCCAGTGCCATCCATTTGCTCGCCGAAACGACGACCGACGCCGAAAATACCAAGCGACCCGTTATCTCCGGTGACGACGCGGCCATCGAGCCAGTAGCGCCAATCAGAACTGAATGCGCGACGCGCTTGCAGCACGAATTCAGTACCTTCTTCTGAATCACCAAGGCCATCTAAACGACCGTCATCGGAGTCAGCTTCTTCACGGCCTTCGTCGAAACCCAAGGTAGCTTCGAATAGCCAGACATCATCGCGACGTCCGCGCCAACCGAGCGCCTCACCGGCAAAGTAAAAAATGTTGTCGCCTTTGCGCCATTGAATCGCGCCAGCAGGATCGATTTCGAAACCGAATTCATCCGACCCTTCATAGGCAGACTCATACTCAATCCCACCACCTAGTGCAAAAGCCCAGCCGTCCTTACCCTTTGTGAAGTCGTCGAGCGAAGGTAAAGGGACCAAAGCCGCCCCCTCTTCTTGTGCCATCACCGTTTGGACAGCAAACCCATTTACGCATAATGCCAAAAGTAAGCCAGTGAACTTTTTCATATAGACCTCACACGATTAAGTCTCAGTAATTGAGCACTTCCTAAATTAGATTAGCACAACGTGGGATTTTTGAGATTGGATCAAATGCGGGTTCGTAAAACACTACATAATGACGATTTCTTGAACGGAATTTTCTTCAAATCCTATGGCGCGGTGCCGACCGCTAGCCTTGGCTCGATAGAGTAGTTCGTCAATCACCCGAATTTCTGCATGAAAATCGATTGCGCTAGGTGATGTTTTAAAGCCCATTGATGCGGTTACATTAAAAATATTTTCGCCTATATGAATGGGGTTTTCGTTAATGGCTTTGAGCACTCGAGATATGGCAGATTGGCTGCTGATTTGCGCAGACTCAAGCTCAATGTAGATCAGAAACTCTTCGCCACCCCAGCGAATAACTTTATCGTTTTCTTTTACATTGTGAAGCATTCGTTGAACCACAATTTTCAGAATTTCATCACCTACGTCGTGCCCATAGGTATCGTTGATGGACTTAAAGTGATCGATATCAACTAGAGCTATCAGCGCATTGAGTGACTTGCCGGTTGAAAGCGTCGTTTGTTTTATAAAGGCCTGAAAGTAACGGCGATTCAGTGCTCCCGTTAAATGATCGTGGTTGTTTTCGTAATCCAGTGCCGTATTGGCTTGATCAAGCCTTTTATTTACTCCTCTAAGCTTTCGATATGCAATCCCACCAATAGCGATGATGATAACCAAACCAACAAAGATAGCGATGAACAAGTTTCGTTGGGCCGCCCTATCCTTCTCCATGAGAGCAATCGATTGCTTAGTCTCGGTTAGTTCTCGGGCACTTTGCTCAGCTTCGAGAATCCAATCGAATAATTGCGACTCTGTTTCCATTCGTGTTAGCTCAATACCTTCACGAACTCTGAGACTTTCAACCAGGCTTGCATAGGCTTCCTCTGGACGTCCTTGCTCCATCAGAGTAGTTGCCCAACCTTCATAAATATCGACTAAATTTGAGTCATACTGATTTTCTTGGAACCACTCGACAGATTCATCAAACAGCGGTTTTGCCTCGTCAATTTTTCCGTCCGCCAGTAATGCAAAAGCGCGTGAAGATTTAGCCCATTTAATATCCATTTCATTATCTAACTGGTCGGCTAAATATTGCATTTCTTTAGTAACTTGAAGGTTCTTTTCAACTTCGCCAGTAATGGTATAGATATACGCCAAATTACTTTTCACGATGAATTGTGACTTTAAATTATTCTTATCGTTGGGATGTTCCAATATCTCAGCGTATGTTGACTTAGCCTCATCAAATCTCTTCGCTTGACTCAGCATATAGCCTCGATCCAGCATGAAGTGGTTCCAGTCTTCATCGGTGGATACAAGCGCAAGTGCGCGTGTATTAGTTGCAATTGCTTCATCAATTAAACCTGCTTCAGCCAGAAATAATGCACGCTCTGCAAGACTCAATGCTAATAGCCCCTCAAGTTGATTTGCTCGCGCAATCGCTAACATCACTAATGTTGCTTCCATACCACTATTTAACAACTGTTTTCGATACGCGATTAAGGCATACCGAAAGGCTACGATAAATCGCAGTGGTGCTGATTGGATGGAATCCTCCAGCGTATAGGCAAGGTAGATTGCCTTGAATGCATCATCGCCTGAAATGGATTCTTGAAAGGAGGTGCATAAATAGTGTGCGGCGCTACTGTCAGCCTTAGCTTCATTGAGATCAGGATCGAGAATACCCTCGGGAAAGTGCCCATGCCGACACTGCATGTAGTTATAGTATTGACGTTCGGAAAAGGTTAATGGGTGATGACGCTGTTTCGCCTCTTCAAGCCAAACCAATTTTTCTTCATTTGAACCTTTGGTCGCTATCACATTTTCAA
The DNA here is from genome assembly GCA_035705175.1 of Pseudidiomarina sp. GTDB lineage: Bacteria > Pseudomonadota > Gammaproteobacteria > Enterobacterales > Alteromonadaceae > Pseudidiomarina. The sequence goes on along the minus strand of DASSWH010000296.1, from coordinate 10,105 downwards.
GATCAAGCTCAAAATCAGTGAATTCTAATCCAGCTTCTTGGGCGCTTGCTATTATTGGTGACAGTATGATGGTAACTAACCCTAATACAACTGCTAAGCGCATGATTGCCTTTACCCCATGTATTCAAAAGTGCGTGACTTCTCCTCATCAAATAAAAACATGACTTCGATTAAATTTTCATCAAAATGAGTATCACGACTAGACCAAGCTCAATACCTAAGTTGAGCGAGATCATTACTCTAGACACATTTAGTTCGCTTAAATGAGTGCTAAACTGGTGGATAAATACCTTCTTTGCTAGGAGTTGCCAATGGTTAGATCATCGGAAATATGGAGAATGCGTGGTGAGAGTATGACGCGCATTGAGACCTTCTTCGCTGCTGCCTGCGCGTTCGCAGTCACGATGGTTGTTATTTCTGTTGGTTCTGTTCCAACCAATCCAGTTGAACTGATTCAAGCGACGAAACAAATTCCGGCATTTGTCGCAAGTTTTGGAGTTATCGCATGGGTCTGGTACACGCACGCCGTGTGGAGTCGTCGATTTGGATTAGAAGATGCAATAACCGTGGTATTAAGTTGCAGCTTGATTCTGCTCATTCTGATCTACATGTATCCTTTGCGGATTATGATGCAAGGCGTCTTTTCTATAGTTTCCGGCGGTTATTTACCTAGCTTGATGAATTTTGATGAAACCTGGCAGGTGCGTTTTCTATTCCTATTATTTGGATTTGGCTTTCTATTGATGAGCCTCAACTTAATTGCATTATACAAACATGGTTTATCGGCCAAAGTACGGCCAGCTTTAAGCACACACGAACGCTACACAGCCAAAAGTGAAATTATTACCTGGTCTGCAACTGCAATCATTTCTCTACTCTCGCTTCTACTCTCTTGGCTTTTACCGATCACTCAAATAGCCTGGGCAGGATACACCTACTTCCTTCTATTCCCTGTTCTCTTCTCTATTGAGTTAGTTCGTTTTAAAGGTCTGAAGAATCTCCCGTAAAACCTCAGTTTAATAGCGCCACTCACGCAGGGGAATATCTAGGCCGTCAGTTGGGAGTAACCACTTTCGGGGTTCACTCGAAAGTTATTGATATCAGTCTTGGGTGAGTGGCCAAACAAACGGCTGTATTCGCGACTAAACTGTGAGGGACTCTCATAGCCCACCTGATAGCAGGCAGTGCTCACGTCCATTCCTTCAAACAACATGATGCGACGCGCCTCATGCAATCTTAGCTTTTTCTGAAACTGAATGGGCGACATAGCAGTGACTGTTTTAAATGCTTGATAAAATGCGGACTCACTCAAATAAACTTCATCTGCCAAGTCCTTCACTCGCAAAGATTCGTGGAAACGACGTTTGAGTATATCGATGGCCTGAGCAATACGGTTTGCCTGACTGTCAATCAAGTTGAAATCCCGCAAGAGCCCACCTAACTCACCCAACAACAAGCGGTACATCATTTCACGCTTTATCAATGGTAATAATATGGGAGCTGACTCCGGCTTTTCCAGCAGTTCAACGACGCGCTCCAGCAACTGCATTAGATCGCCATCAACTTTACCAACATGCAGACTACTCTGCGATTTAGGAGGTTCAGGTATGCGGTCACCTAAAGACAAAATCAATTCGCGCAATTCCGCACCATCAAAATCGAAGCTTAAACCGATATAGGGTTGTTCGTCAGACGCTCGTGACACTCGACCCGCAACTGGCAACATAACCGGAATCAAAAGATAGTTCATCTCTTGGTAAGTCATCTTACTATTACCGACCAAAAGTTCCTTTGCGCCTTGCAGCATGAAGCAAACAGCCGGGCGATAAACAATCGGTTGAGATTGAGATAAGCAACTTCGATGCATCAATGCAATACCATCAACTGCTGTTTGAGTAATACTCTCTTTCGTCAGCAATGGGAGCAATCGATGGATGAGATCGGTCTTTCGCTCTGCAAGATTTTGGTGCGTCATGATTATAGCCCCGGGCGGTCGTTGTGTTCGCAAACTCTGTTTTGAATAGGACTTAATCAGTATAGACGTAACAAGCACGCAACCACCACAAATCCGCATGAGCGCTGTAGGAATAGGCAAGTATAGCGTAGGAATTTACATGTCGCTGTGATACATCTCATTCACAACATTGCGAGGCTAAGCTTTTGGAAAGTTCTGTAACACCATATCGGCTACTGCATTTAAATCTTCTACAGATGCTCCATTATTGGCTTGCACGGACATACCTTGCAGCACCGTGCCAATATACGCGGCTAAAGTGATTGCATTGACGTGCTGTGGCAGATCACCGTCTTGTTTGGCTTTTTCAAAACGCTCTTGTAATGCCAATTGTCCATCTAAGCGGCGCTTGATAAGCTCTTCTTTTATCGTGGCAGAAGCCTCGCTACACGCCAGCGCTCCTTGGATGATGACACAACCCTGTGGATGGTCAGCATTCGCCATACGTTCCGCAGCGCCACGCAGCAGTGCTTGCGTGACTAAATAGGCGGTACTCTGCTGCATTGCTGAATAAAAGTATGCTTCAGGTCTCTTCTCATAAAGATCGATAGCCTGTAAAAAAAGCTGCTCTTTATTACCAAACGTCGCGTACATGCTGGGCTTATTGATACCCATAGCCTTCGTCAAATCACTCAACGAGGTGCCTTCATAGCCGTTTCGCCAAAACAGATCCAATGCTTTTCCTAAAGCTTCTTCTTTATCAAACGCACGGGGTCTTCCACTACAAACCATATGAACGCCTACTATTAACAGATTGCTTTTGTGTCATCATAATCTCGTTCCTCTACGACACCGAGAACCGTGTTTCGCATGTCCATATAGTAAACAGCACGAAGAACCCTGTCTAGCTGGCGGACTGCTTGACTGTTTCACCGAAATTCCTCATTTGCTCTTCATCATCTACAGCCCACTGAGCTGCATTTAGAGAATTAGGCAAGTGCTAGACAGTTTTCGGCATGCACAGTGCAAGTTGACCAGCCTATACTTTACAGCGTATTTGACACAGTCTCTTTTTGACTTGTCTAGCTGTTTTTACGTCGATTTTTAGTCCTTAGTTCAACACAATCACATTTTTTACCGTTCGGTACAAAAATACGTTGACAGGTAACTTCTTTTCTATATTCTTACCGAACGGTACAAAATTAGCAAGCTTTATATGATTGGGTGCCCTGCCCAATCTAGCAATAATTTGGAGAGTAAGGTCATGACAATGACAAACCATGTAAAAATATTTTTTGCGAGTATTGGCGCACTCGTATTAGCGGCTTGCAGCGAACCACAAGCGGCGGAAACTGCGGCAGCAGCAGCCTTGCCTAAAGTGAGTGTGGCACAGGTAGTTCATGAGCGCATTACTGAATGGGATGAGTACAATGGACGTCTTCAGGCTCCGCAAACCGTTCTGGTGATACCGCGAGTCTCCGGATATGTCGAGAAAGTGCACTTTAACGAAGGTGCGCTGGTGAAGAAGGGCGATCTGCTCTTGCAGATCGATTCACGGCCTTTCGTTACCGAAGTAGCTCGGCTTGAAGCAGAGCTAGATGCTGCAAAAAGCGCTGCGATGCAAGCAGCAAAAGATTACAGCCGCGCAGAAAAACTGAGTAACCAGAGAGCAATCTCAGGTGAGCTTTTCGATAGCCGGTTAGCACGTAAGCAACAAACTGCAGCCACAGTGGCATCCGTCGAGGCCGCACTTGAGCGGGCTAAACTCGATCTGAGTTATACCACTATCACGGCTCCTATTGCTGGTCGGGTGTCCTATGCACAAGTGACTGAAGGTAATTTCGTTAGCGCGGGACAAAGTCAGATTACCAGCCTGGTTTCAACCGACACCATGTATGCCTACTTTGATGTCGACGAACAAAGCTATCTGAAGTACATGCGCTTAGCTGAGACTGGCAAACGAGCGGATACTCGCGCAGAAAATCCAGTCTATATGGCGTTAGCCAACGATAACAGCTACCCATATGTCGGCCGAGTAGACTTTGTTGACAATCGTATTGACTCTCAGACCGGTACTATCCGCATTCGCGCCAGCTTCCCAAATGAAGAGAACGACCTTTTACCCGGCCTTTTTGCCCGCATCCGATTAGCAGGGAGCGAATCCTACGAAGGTATTTTGATTGATGAAAAGGCCATTGGAACGGATCTGAATAATAAGTTTGTACTGGCTGTAAATGACAATGACGAACTGGAGTATCGCGCGATTGAGTTAGGTGAACAGATCAATGGCCTACGCATTGTAAGTGCAGGACTAACCGCAGGTGACCGAATTGTCGTGAACGGCCTCCAGCGCGTGCGCCCCAATATGCAAATCGATCCGCAGTTGGTGGAGATGACCAGTACCGAGCAACTCGAAGAACTGCGTCAAGTTCAGCAGTTATTGGACCAAGCTAATAACGAGCTGACCGCTCAGACTGCTTCAGCAGATAACCGCGGTTAAGGAGCAAGCTATGTTTTCCCAATTTTTTATACGGCGGCCCATTTTCGCCGCCGTTATCTCGCTTTTATTCTTTATTACAGGCGCCATAGCTGTACTGCAACTGCCTATCACGGAGTATCCAGAAGTCGTGCCGCCTACGGTCGTGGTAACGACCAATTACCCTGGGGCAAATCCAAAAGTAATTGCTGAAACGGTCGCGTCTCCACTCGAGCAAGAAATTAATGGTGTAGAGGGCATGTTGTACATGTCCTCTCAAGCAACCTCAGATGGCCGTATGACATTAACGGTGACCTTTGCTATCGGCACCGATGTCGATCTCGCACAGACACAGGTTCAGAGTCGAGTTGAGCGCGCGAAGCCGCGCTTGCCAGAAATCGTGCAACGCTTAGGCGTGGTTACCGAGAAGTCGTCTCCCGATCTAACCATGGTCGTGCATTTAACGTCTCCTGATGATCGCTACGACATGCTGTATCTATCTAATTATGCAGCATTGAATATCAAAGATGAGCTGGCAAAAATTGATGGCGTTGGTGCCGTTCAGTTGTTTGGCGCAGGTGAATACAGTATGCGTATATGGCTGGATCCGAATAAGGTTTCAGCTTTGGATCTATCACCATCTGATATTACCGCAGCTATCCGCGAGCAGAGCCAACAGGCCGCAGCTGGCAGTTTAGGGGCTCAACCCAGTGGTGATGCGGACTTCCAATTGTTGATCAACGTCAAGGGCCGATTAGCCAGTGTCGAAGAGTTTGAAGATATTATTGTTAAGGTGGGTGCAAACGGCGAAATTAGCCGCTTGAAAGACGTTGCTCGAGTTGAACTGGGAGCCTCAACTTATGCGTTGCGGTCGTTATTAGACAATAAAGATGCCGTTGCCATTCCAATTTTTCAGGCCTCTGGTTCAAATGCTATTCAGATTTCCGACGACGTGCGCTCAACGATGGCGCAGTTGTCAGAGAACTTTCCTGAGGGGCTCACTTACGACATCGTCTATGATCCGACGGTCTTCGTCCGTGGATCTATTGAAGCTGTAGTGAAGACCCTGCTCGAAGCAGTACTCCTCGTCGTATTGGTGGTGGTGCTATTTCTACAGACTTGGCGCGCGTCCATTATTCCACTGGTTGCCGTGCCAGTATCCCTGGTAGGTACCTTTGCCTTTATGCACTTGCTCGGCTTTTCGCTGAACGCTTTGTCTTTGTTTGGGTTAGTCCTTGCCATCGGTATTGTGGTGGATGATGCGATTGTTGTGGTGGAGAACGTAGAACGGAATATCAGCGAAGGCTTATCACCCGTGGCAGCCACCCAGCAGGCTATGAAAGAGGTCACCGGCCCTATTGTTGCAACCACATTAGTGCTTGCAGCGGTATTTATCCCGACTGCATTTATGTCGGGTTTAACCGGCCAGTTCTATAAACAGTTTGCTTTAACCATTACTATTTCGACCTTTATCTCTGCGATTAACTCGTTAACACTGAGCCCAGCATTATCAGCGCTGTTGTTAAAAGGTCATGACGAGAAAAAAGACGCCCTGACTCGCGGTATGGATAAAGTTTTAGGTGGCTGGCTGTTCGCTCCATTCAACCGCTTTTTTGCACGTCTATCTGAAGGTTATGGTTGGCTCGTGAAGAAGGTCATCCGCTACGGTGTGATTGTGGGTGTCCTCTATGTTGCGTTGGTTGGGCTAACCGGATTGCAATTTGCCACCACGCCAACCGGCTATGTTCCTGGGCAAGACAAACAATACTTAGTCGCCTTTGCACAGCTACCTGATGCAGCTTCATTGGAACGGACCGACGCGGTTATCAAAGAGATGTCCCGGATTGCGCTAGAGCATCCAGGCGTTGCGAATTCTATTGCCTTCCCGGGCTTAAGTATCAACGGTTTTACCAACAGTCCGAACTCTGGAATTGTATTTACTGGACTCACCGACTTTGACGAGCGTACCGACCCTGCATTGTCGGCGAATGCAATCGCGGCCGAATTGAATCAGCAGTTTGCTGGAATCGAAGATGCCTTTATTGCCATTTTTCCACCCCCTCCGGTACAGGGACTTGGCACCATAGGTGGGTTCCGCTTGCAAATACAGGATCGTGGTAACTATGGCTACGAGGAACTCTACAAGGTCACCATGGAAGTCATGCAAAAAGCATGGGCGACTCCTGAACTGGCGGGCGTGTTTTCTAGCTATCAGGTAAACGTTCCGCAGCTAGATGTTGACATCGACCGCACTAAAGCCAAACAGCATAGAGTCAATTTGGATGACGTTTTCCAAACTCTGCAGGGCTATATAGGATCGGTGTATGTAAATGACTTTAATCGGTTCGGCCGCACCTATCAGGTAACCATGCAGGCTGACGAGCAGTTCCGTCAAACCCCGGAGCAAATCAGCCAACTAAAAGTGCCGAATAGCCTCGGTGAGATGGTGCCATTAGGCTCATTTATTACCGTAACGAACACCGCTGGGCCCGATCGAGTCATGCATTACAACGGTTTCACAACAGCAGAAATCAACGGTGGTCCTGCACCGGGTTATAGCTCTGGTGAAGCACAGGCTGCAATTGAAAGCATTCTTGCTGAGACCCTACCGAATGGTATGACGTACGAATGGACCGAACTGACATATCAGCAGATTCTGGCTGGCAACGCCGGTATGTTTATCTATCCTTTAGTGATTCTGCTGGTCTTTATGGTGCTGGCCGCACAGTACGAGAGTCTGAGCTTGCCCTTGGCTATTATCTTGATCATCCCGATGACACTATTGTCGGCGCTAAGTGGTGTACTGATTTATGGCGGTGACAACAACATTCTTACCCAAATAGGCTTAATTGTACTGGTCGGGCTTGCCACCAAGAACGCGATCCTCATCGTTGAATTTGCAAAGGAGCTACAAGACCGAGGAATGACCGCGATGGAAGCTATTCTAGAGGCCGGTCGCCTGCGCTTACGACCCATATTGATGACATCTATTGCCTTCATTATGGGTGTGGTTCCGATGGTTTTCTCGACTGGTGCTGGAGCGGAAATGCGTCAAGCCATGGGCGTTGCTGTATTTGCTGGAATGATAGGTGTCACTATTTTTGGTCTGATTCTTACCCCGCTGTTTTATTACATGCTGGCCAAGCGTGGCGATAAAAAGACAGTGGAGCAAAATTTATTAGCAAAGCCAGCAACCGAATCCGCGGAGGGAAATCATGAGTAACTCATTAAAATTATCGCTGCTCAGTTTGATCCTGGCAGCGCTCAGTGCTTGTTCAGTCGGCCCAGATTATCAACCGCCAAGTCGTGTGGCGGATATCCATGTGAACAGTCCATATCAGCAGGCAGAGCATTCGCGAAGCTGGTGGCAGGCGTTTAATGACAAGGCATTGGATCAGTTGATCCAGCGGGCTTTGATTGAAAATAGAACCGTCGAGCAAGCCAGATTGAACGTCGAGCGAGCCTATGCGGTATTTCGTGATACCTACAATGACTCACACCCTTCGGGAACACTCGAAGCTGGCTATTTAGCGAGTGAAAATAGCACTCTGTCGGCTGCCGATGACGACGTGATCAGCCGGGGGTATCGCAATGGCGTCAGCTTGAGTTGGAATCTCGACTTGTTTGGTAAGCTGCGCCGCGCCAGCGAGGCTGCACGAGCTCAAGCGCAACAAGCCAGTATTCTGTGGCACGATGCGCAAGTGCAGCTCATCAGCCAGGTCGCAACCAGCTACGGCGAATATCGAGGTGCTCAATTGCGTCTGAACGTAGCAGAACAAAACCTAGAGAATCTGCGCCAAAGTCGAGCCATTGTCGATGCTCGATTGGAGGTGGGTATGGCCTCAGAGCTGGAGTTGGCACAAATCGATGTTCAACTGCACCGAGTACAGGCTGAAATCCCATCTTATCGACTGGCGATGTTAACGGCAGACGCCACGCTCTCGGCACTGTTAGCGCAAGAACCGGGACAGTTAGATTTAGGAACGAAGCCGCAACTGCCAGAATTGATGCAACCGGTGGCGGTTGTTGACGGTGAAAACTATCTCCGATATCGGGCTGATGTAGCTAGCGCCGAGCGTTTACTCGCAGCTCGCACTGCGAATATTGGTGTCGCGACGGCTGATTTATACCCGAACTTATCGGTGGGTGGTTTCTTGGGCTTTCTATCTGGTCCTGGACTGACACTGAGTAACGCTACCGAAAGCTGGTCCTTAGCACCCACTATCAGTTGGCAGGCTGCAGACTTAGGTTCGGTGCGAGCGCGCATTGACCAAGCTGAGTCCAATGCAGATATAGCATTGGCTCAATTTGAGCAGCAAGTGTTTGAGGCCATTAACGAAATGCAGTTGTCGCTGAACAGCTACAACTTGAGTCGTGAGCAGCAACTGAGCACTGAGCAGCAGTGGCAGGCGAGTACCAAAGCCGTGCAAATAGCGCGTCAACGCTATAACGCTGGCAGCAGCGAATTTCTGGATCTACTCGATGCTGAACGAGAACTGTTGCGCAGTCGAGATCAGTTGGCACAACTGCAACAGCAAAGCTTTACCCGTTTAGTCGGCATCTACCGCAGTTTTTCGGGTGCTATAGAAGTGCAATAGTGCACGTTCGTGGATAAAGCCGCGGAGTTAGCGCGGCTTTCAGAATTGCTTAAAGACTTCGAGGTATAGACTTCGAGCCTAAAGGTCACATTTGTGAGGAGCTACGCACGCCTTCGGTACGCACACTGCCCGAGCCCGCATCGATAATATTGAGTTCTCCAACGTTGCGGACAACGATGCCGCCCGAACCGTCGTCAATAGTTACCTTGCCGATCACATTTTCAATATCCATAGAACCGGAACCATCATCAACGTTCAAGTTCCCACTGAGATTGCGCACAGTAATCGAACCTGAGCCGTCGTCGATTTCGACGTTGCCAGCGTTCTCGACATGGATACTGCCAGAACCGTCTTCAATATCGATATCACCGCTAATATCGCGCATCACAATTGAACCAGAACCATCATTTACTTCCACTTCAAGCTCAGCGGGTACACGGACAACTAGATTAATATACGGACTCTCACCGCGAAACGAGTGGTTGTCAAAGTCAGCGATTAACACGGCGTCATCACCTGATTGTTCGAGTGATAGGCGAATATCGTCGGCATCACGGTAGTAGACTTCTGCAACCACATCAATGCTTGTCCGTCCCGATTCACCGATAATTTCTAAGCTACCTGCACCGGTGTCTGCTTTGAGCTCGTCAATACCCGCTGTATCTAACGACAAGCTACGCGTTTCATGCTGCAAGTCACTATCGCCCCATAAGCCGCCATCGTCTGAAACATCTGCATAGACCACGCAGCCGGTCAACATGGTTCCGGCGACTACTGCTAATGCTGCTATTTTCATTCTGATTACCTTTTGCTAGTTCACTTTAATTATTATGGTCAGATTGAGAGTAGACGCAAAGAAATTGCGAAAGGTTTACTCACACACTGCTTCAAGTTCAATAAACGTCTTTGGTTGTATACACCCGGTCGAAAGCGCGTTAGTTTTAACTAATGAAATGAACGCCAACAGGCCATACAAGGAGCAAACTATATGATTGTCCGAACCCTTGAGGATTGCCGGAACTCAGATCGCAAGGTAGACGGTAAAACGTGGAATAGTGTCAGAATGTCGCTCAAAGA
>DASSWH010000295.1:0-3649 GCA_035705175.1 Pseudidiomarina sp. | reverse complement strand
GTTGCCGCTTTCGTTGCCGTGTGCACCGCCATCAGAAATACCCATCCATTTTCTTGCGTTCCATGGAGCTGGCGGCGTCGTGGTCAATGGCCCGGCCTTGACGTTCGCTGTGCGTGGCTTGCTGGGTTTCGCGGATGATGTCTTGCAGCGTGGTGGCACTACTTTCCACGGCGCCGCTCAGCGGATAACAACCGAGCGTACGGAAACGTACTTGTTTCAGTTGGGGCTGCTCTTCGGGCGCGAGCGGCAGTCGCTCATCATCAACGGCAATCCACATATTGTTGCGCCAGATCACCTGGCGTTCCTTAGCAAAGTACAGCGGCGGAATGTCGATCTGTTCTTGTTCGATGTATTGCCAGATATCGAGCTCCGTCCAATTGCTGAGCGGAAACACCCGAATACTCTCGCCTTTGTGCACCTTACTGTTATACAAATTCCACAGTTCAGGACGCTGATTTTTAGGGTCCCAGCGCTGTTGCTGGTCGCGAAACGAAAACACCCGCTCTTTGGCGCGTGACTTTTCCTCGTCCCGCCGCGCGCCGCCAAAGGCCGCATCGAATTGGTGTTCTTTGAGTGCTTGTTTGAGTGCCTGGGTTTTCATCACGTCGGTATACACAGCACTGCTGTGCTCAAACGGACTTAGCTTATCGGAATGGGTATGAATCAATAGCTGATGCTGCTGGGCAATGGCGTCGCGAAACGCGTACATTTCCTGGAATTTCCACAGGGTGTCGATATGCAACAGCGGAAACGGCAGTTTGCCGGGTGCAAACGCCTTTTTCGCAAGGTGCAGCAGCACACTGGAATCCTTACCAATGGAGTACATCAGCACCGGCTTCTGAAACTAAGCCGCCACTTCTCGAAATATATGAATGGATTCAGCTTCCAACTGCTGTAGATGCGTCAGCATGTAGCTCTCTTATTGTTCTTCTTCTGCGTAAGAGTGTACCGCCTGCACCGCGCGCGGTCTAGCACCCCACTTGCGCAGTAAACTTTTCAATGGCGAGATGTTGGATCTGTCTCAGCAGACGCAACTCGCCCGCTTGTCCGGGATAGAAGGGTGCCTGAGCAACGTGGTCAATAAGCTGCGGGGCATGGTCAAGGAGTTTGCGGCTGAGGTCGTCCATGACGCGCGAGCCTATGGTTTTATTGAGTCCCAATGATTCTGCAGTAGAGAGCAAGTCAGCTCGAGTTACTTGATAAAAGTAACGCGCGTTTCCCAAGGGTTGCGATAGCTCAGCTTGTGGATGGTCGCCGACTTTTTCATAAACCACCGTTGAGAGTAAATCGTAATGCGGCAACAAAGTTAAACCGTTGTGATCGGAGCGAAAGGTTAGATTTTTTAGGTGGGCGTCCCCGTTTCCGACAAAAAAATTAAATACGAGCCAACGGTAAAGTGCCAGTGCCGTTGCGACTTTGGTTCGACTGCTGTCCACTAGGGTTCGTAATGTATCGATGGTGCTTCCAGTATATTTACGATAAGCAGCTAGCCCCAAAACCTGACAAGCATCGAGTACATGGATACGTTGTTGTGAAGGGTACTCACCGATACGGTCAAAGCGCTTCGTAATGTAAACCGCTTCACTCTGGACCTCCGTTTTGGCTTCACGGTAATCAATATATCGAATGGCAACATCCGGCACATCAAGCCCGCACAGCGAAGCTAATGTCATAACAAAATACTCATTCCGCGCGGTAAATGGATAGTGTGTCTTGTCCTCATGTTCTGGCTTTAAGATATGACTTGAGGGCATGTTTCCGACTGGCTCGAATAGCTGGTTGTCGTGCACAATCAGCAACATTTTATGCTGCGCACCTGCGAGCGACATTCGCTTACGGTCACGTTGATTCATCGGAGACCGAGGTAGTTGCGCAATACGGTGGTGGAGCTCTGCGTCACTGATAGGCTCAGCACCACTTTGGGTAATGGATTCGTCCGGTCGCAAAAGCGTGATCGCACCTGCTGACTCAGCACCGACTAACTCGAGCAAACCAAAGGCGTCCTGTGCGTCCACTCGCGCATCACGCGCTAGCACTGCTCGAGCGAGTTCTTCTGGGAGGAGGTTATCGAAAAACCACTGTACCGGGCGCTGCGAACCGCTATCAACAATTGGCTCAGACTGCAAAGGAAGGCTCGGAGCGAGCGCAAATGTGGCTGGTTGATTCAACCACTCGGTATGATAGTGCAGCCGCCACAGTCCATTATTCTCGTATAGTGTTGCCACGCTGGAGCTGTTGATGAAAACGTTGAGCTGACGCTCAAACGATGCGTTCATGACTTCAACTCACTGCCGAGTTCTTCGGGCTGCTCAGGCATATCAAGGTAAACTTTGATACCTAACGCATCGAGAACCTGTAACACCTTTTCGAGCTGAACGGTCGGCTTACCGTTCTCAAACTGACTGACAAAAGTAATCCCACAATCCGCAAAAGCGGCTAGGGTACTCTGGTCGATATGTTGAAGCTTTCGCACGGCCTTGGCACAACGACCAATAGCTTCGCTATTATTCACAGGGACGAACATAACCACCTCAAATTTATTCGATTGCATAAATTTAGATGGAATAGTCAGCTCTGTCAAAACTATTTATGCGATTGCATAATTTTGTTCGGAAAGATTGATCCAATCCACTTCAATTATGCGACCGCATAAATTGCACCCGGATCAGAAATCGAAGATCTCGCCGAGTAGGCTCTTCTTCTTGTACTTTTTGTGGCCGTAGCCTTGGTTATAGCCTGGATGATGACCGTGCTGGGGCTGCTGATATTGCTGCGGTTGCTGTTGTGGTTGTGGTGCGGGCTGCGGTGCTGCTGCGGCTGGCGCTGCTGAACGCTCGATGATTTTGTCGAGCTCGCCGCGATCAAGCCACACGCCACGACAACTCGGACAATAGTCAATCTCGATGCCTTGGCGATCGGTCATTATTAGCTTTTCTTCTGGGCATACTGGGCATTTCATAAGCCATTCCTCTTTGAAAAATCGATAATTTCTAGACCGAGAATGCCACAATAAGTTCCGGCTGACGAGCAAATCTGCTGTGACGCTCGCATACTTGCGAACGAGTCTTACAGACAGGCTGGAGCTGTGGAGCTAGGCTTTATGCTTTTGCTGGGCGGGGGCGCGATGATTGGCTTTGAAGACGAATACTACGATTTCGACAACAATACGCTATTTGCCGATGAAGCTGAGGAGCTGGCGCGTAAGCTAGGCGAACTGATTCGGCTGGAGCGCCGTCATGTCGCTACGCAAGATGATCTGGCCTTTCTTGCAAACTCAAGTCGCGCCACCATATCACGCCTCGAACGCGGCCATTCGGTGAGCACCCATTGTTTATTTGTGGTGCTGTATCGGCTGGAACTGTCGCGTCCGTTCGTGGAGCTGGTGAACGCGCAGCTGAAAAATCCACCCAGCGCCCGCGAACGCCGCGCTCGCCGCGACGCCTTCCTCAAAGTCATGGCTCCGTATCTCTGAGTGAACAGTAAATAGTGAATAGTGAACAGAAAAATCCTAGTGACTAGTAATGAGTAGCCAGTAGCGCGGGGCTGTTCACTGTTCACCATTCACTTTTCGTCAGTAGGACGTGTATTCAGAGGACCTCTGACATTTCTGGTTCAGCTGCCGCAGATATGGAAATTGCTGCGGCATATA
>DASSWH010000294.1:0-8006 GCA_035705175.1 Pseudidiomarina sp. | reverse complement strand
CTTCATTGCCTTTGTAGTAAGCAACGACTTCAGCTGGGTCTTCGTATGCAGACGCATTGGTCTCGATGATTTCATCAACCTTCGCTGAGTCCACTTTCATATCGTTGCTACGAATCACTTCACCTAACAACAAACCGACTTTCACGCGCTCTTTCGCTTGCTCTTCGAACAAGTTTGCTGGCAATTCAGGTAAGTTAGCCTGTTGACCACCGAAGCGTTGCATCGCTTGACGACGTAAATTATCAATTTCTTGATCGACCATGGCTTTCGGCGTGTCTACTTCATTCGCTTCGACCAAGCCTTTTAATACTTGCTCTTTTACTTTGGTACGAACTGTAGTCTTCAGCTCACGTTCCATATTCTTGCGAACTTCAGCCTTCAGCGCGTCAATGCCACCTTCTTTAACACCAAATAAGGCGACAAAGTCATCGTTAATTTCTGGCAGATCACGCTCTTCGACCTTCTTCGCCGTGACAACAAATGAGGCTGCTTTCCCTTTCAGGTTTTCCGCGTGGTAATCCTCAGGGAACGTGACTTCGATGGTTTTCTCTTCACCCGTTTTCATGCCCACGATTTGGTCTTCAAAACCTGGGATCATGCGGTTTTGGCCAAGCTCTAATGCGAAGTCTGATGCTTTACCACCATCGAATTCTTTGCCATCAATTGAACCTACGAAATCGATCGTAATACGGTCATTCTTCTTCGATTTCTTTTTCACTTCCTTCCAGCCAGCATGCTGCTGACGCAAGGTCTCAAGCATATTGTCGACATCTTTGTCGGTGACTTCGACAGTCGGCTTCTCGATAGTGATTTTGTCTAACGCACCAACTTTCACCTCTGGATACACCTCAAAGGTGGCAACGAACTCGAGGTCTTTACCTGCTTCATTTACTTTTGGTTCGATCGCAGGGTTACCCACTGGGTTCAATTTTTCTTGCATGACCGCTTCATAGTACTTGGTGTACATCATGTTCGATGCGGCACGTGCATGCGCTTCTTTGCCAAACAGCTTCTGTAACACGTTTGGTGGCACTTTGCCTTTGCGGAAGCCATTGATACGACGATTGCGGTACTCTTCTTTGAGCAAACGCGTGACTTCTTTCTCAATTGCTTCGGCCGGCACTACGATAGTCGCACGGCGCTCTAATCCTTGGGTTGTCTCTACAGAAACCTGCATTGCTTTGTTACCTCGGCTTCACTTGTGGCCTGAGCCCACTACCATTCGGGGGCCCTTCAAAATGACGCAGCATTATAACGAAGCGACTGGGGGGAGTCGAGTATAAATTACACCGTGATGAGCGCAGAACAATCGCGCCCATGGTGTTTGGCTTGATACACAGCTTGGTCAACGATGCGTAATAAACTATCCACATCATCATCTGCACTGGGAATTAAACTAGCAATACCGATACTTACCGTGACTGGTTGCTCAATATCGCCAGCGTCTTTTAACTGACGTACATTCTCCAGAATTCGCTTGGCTCGCTCTTGTGCTTCGCTCGGAACACATTGTGGTGACACGACAAAGAATTCATCACCACCGTAGCGCGCAACCACTTCGCCACTGCGTTTGAACACAGCACGAAATACCTTTGCGACCGCTTTTAAGGCTTGGTCACCGGCAACATGGCCGCTGACATCATTGAAGGATTTAAAATGATCAACATCGATCATAAACACAGTTAATCGCTGTGCATTTCGACGCGCACGTTGTAACTCGTGCTGCAGCGCTTCATCTAAGCCACGACGATTCACTAACCCAGTTAAACCATCTTCTCGCGCCAATTGCGCAAGACGTTGATTTGCCAGCCGCAATTCGGCTTCAGTCTTCCTCAATTTTGCTTCTGAACGCTGCCGAGCTATGGTATTGGCAATCAAGTCAGCAACCAATCGCATCTGGCGAACATCATGCTCGCTCCACTGGACTTGTCGATTCACTAAGTCACAACCGACAAAACCGAGCAATTGCCCCTCCAAATACATCCCTACTGCCATCATCGAGCGAATGTGCTCGCGTGCTAACTCGTCGCGAAAACCGCTGGCTATATCTGGCAGGTCATCCAATGCACTCACAACGACTTGTCCGTGTTGCAACATTTGTTCAAAAAACCACGGCATGGTTTCGCGGGGAACATCTTGCAATTCGTCAATATGCGCTGTGATATCGGCGTTCACCCACTCATGCGTGTTCGACATCGTGCTGTAGTCAGCGTTAAACAAAAAGACATAACAACGATCTTTACGGTCACCATGACCGAGTGCTGCAAGTGCTTGCGAGATATGTTGTTCAGTGTGTTCGTAGGGACAATTGATCAGTTGCGCGCTAATTTCGGAAATCAAAAAACCGAACGACTCACTCGAATCGCTCGGCTTTGTTTGAGTTTTATGTCTGGGCTCTAGACCCAAAAAATCTTGTTTACACTGCATCGACACAGATATTTACACGCTTTGTTGTTATATAAATACGCTTATAAATTAACCGAAGTATACCGAGCACTGAATTACAATGTAAAACTTTTATTAACTTATCCGGTGCTCACGGGCGAAATTACATACCTGCGCGCCCAGTCAATGCGCCTAACGCTGTCGCCGCAGGACTATTTTGCTTACGCGAGTATTGGACCCGGCAAAGAGCAACTCCTTGCTCGCAAACTTGTCCTCGAATTCGAGAACCGGTCGATATGCCATCATAGATTCCAATAGAATCCAGAGTCAGCGCAAATTCTTCCAGATAATTCTCGAGCGAAATTCGTTGCGCTGAAACTTCGATGACTTCAACGTCGGCATAGGAACTGGAATCACTAACGACGTACTGAGTTGCACGAGATTGCAGCGCATCCGATTGGAGTATTGCCGCCAACCGCAGCCTACTTTCTTTATAATTCCAACGACTGAGAGATGTAAACAATTCGATTGCTCGGGCGCGGTTAACGGAGACACCAACACCACCTGCTAACAATTGTGCTAATAGGTACTGCGATGGTTGATGCTTTTGCTCCGCTGCTCTCTCGAGCTTCGCCACAACGGCTCGATTATCTCCGCCCTCGAAGTCGAGCTGATGCACTGCTGACTCGAATAGAGCCGCGGGGTAATCCTGTTCTAAAGCCCGCTGAAAAGCATATTCAGCACGCTCTAAATCCTGTTCGTAACCGATACCTTTGGATAACCATTGTGACGAAATATACCAAGCTCGAGCGTCATTATTGCTGATCGCACGTTTTAAAAATTGACGCGCTAAGTCGAGATCTTGCTCGATCCCCTCTCCCGTTGCATAGGCCATTGCAACGATGACTTGAGCATCGATACTGCCATTCAGAGCAAAACGCTCAAGCCGCCTCATGTTTTGAACACATGCTGCGGAGTCGCATGTTTGGTCTTCCCACCGAAAAGTCTTCTCATCATTTTGAATGGCTGTCAGTTCACTTTGAATGCTCTCATCATCGGTCCGTTGTTGCGCGACAGCAACCGAGTTCGAGCAAGAAAGAATAAGCAAAGCGAGACAGAATAGATACTGACAGGGCGACGGATTAAACATGGCGCACTCGTTTTTGTTGCGAAATTATTAATTTATACAATTAGCTTACAAACGTCAAGCAAACTAAGTACCACCTCACTGCTGAGTAAGGTTGGACAGAACGAGCACCTGGGGTGAAAACGAAAGAATAGGCGGAAATGGTCGGCGAGACTGGATTCGAACCAGCGACCCCTTGTACCCAAAACAAGTGCGCTACCAAGCTGCGCTACTCGCCGACAATCACTATGCGGGGAATCTACTTAAGAAAAATGGGGTGGCTGATGGGGCTCGAACCCACGACCACCGGAATCACAATCCGGGGCTCTACCAACTGAGCTACAGCCACCACAACTTCGTGGTGAAGTTATTATTACCAGAAACGCTACTATTCACGCTTGATAATGCCAGGGCAAACATGGCGCACCCGGCAGGATTCGAACCTGCGACCCACGGCTTAGAAGGCCGTTGCTCTATCCAACTGAGCTACGGGCGCATAGCTACGCTCGAAAAATGGTCGGCGAGACTGGATTCGAACCAGCGACCCCTTGTACCCAAAACAAGTGCGCTACCAAGCTGCGCTACTCGCCGACAATTTCGATAAACCCGTGCAGGACGCGGCCTGACAACGGGGGCGAATATTACCTGTCTCGCCCGACAGCGTCAAACACTTTTTTGTCGATTCGTGCCAACTGCTGCTTTTTAAATCAATCCCGTTTAGTCGTCGGAAAGTTCAAACCAACAACCTCATGGAATACGACTACACCAACGGTTAAAAACATGCGAAAATACGCCTCCATCAAGCACAATTGCTCATTCAATGACGCGCACCCAGACTCGCACAATAAAAGGAAAGTCCGCTTATGACCGCTCAACGCATCGATGGCAAGGCTGTAGCCGCACAAGTTCGTGCAGCAGTGAAAGAACGCGTCGCAGCGCGCCGTCAAGTCGGTTTGCGTGTGCCTGGACTGGCAGTGATTCTGGTCGGTTCAGACCCGGCCTCGCAAGTTTATGTGGGGAGTAAACGTAGAGCCTGCGACGAAGTTGGGTTTGTTTCTAAAGCTTTCGATTTGCCAGCAAGCAGTACGCAGGCAGAGTTAGAACAGTTAATTGATCAACTGAATAGCGACTCAGAAATTGACGGTATCTTGGTCCAACTGCCACTGCCGCAAGGATTGGACGCACAAGCATTGCTCGAACGTATTCACCCGTTCAAAGACGTTGATGGTTTTCATCCGTTTAATATGGGACGACTTGCACAACGCAATCCAGCCCTGCGTCCCTGCACTCCGCGCGGCGTCATTACCTTGCTCGATTCTATCAATCTTGATTTACATGGTAAGCATGCTGTCGTGGTTGGTGCCTCGAATATTGTTGGTCGCCCCATGGCGTTAGAGTTACTACTAGCTGGTGCAACCACGACCATTTGTCATCGGTTCACTACCGATTTACGCGCACACATCGAGCGCGCAGATGTGCTCGTCGTCGCTGTTGGCAAAGCGAATTTTATCCCCGGTGAATGGGTCAAATCAGGTGCTGTCGTGATAGATGTTGGCATCAATCGTCTCGCCGATGGAAAACTCGTTGGTGATATTGAATTTGCACCTGCGTCGGCTCGAGCGGCTTATATCACGCCGGTGCCTGGCGGTGTGGGCCCGATGACCGTCGCCACTTTGCTCCAAAATACGTTGCACGCTTGCGATACGTGGCATGCCCCAGAATCGACGTCATCCTCTCGATGACACCTGCGATCCAATCAAATCACTGAGCATCGGCCCCTCAACACGATAGGTAAGTCCCCAATAGTAAGTTTGCGCGATTGCCGCGCGGGCATTGCAAAATTGCTGCGCCGGACTTGCACCCCATTTCGATATGCCGGCTAGTAGCTGAGCTGCCAACGGAATTTGCAGTGGCAGACACCACCAAACCTCGAGTTCGAGCAACTGTGCTAACAGCCAGTCTTGCTGTTGTTCCGCTGTAAACTGCAACGCGCGGGCTTCCAAATGATCATTTGGCATGACCCAATGCAACGCGCCTCGGACTCGTCGCTGTACACCAAATTTTCGCAGTTGTAGCGGTGTCGCATGACGAATTTGTACTCGTGCAGCCCATTTTAAATGCAGTTGCTGTCGCGCAGCCGCCACTAGATGAGCAGACTGTCTGTCGTGAAGTTTAAACTTATCTTCTGCGTTCCCGTCGAGATCGTTGAGTACTGCTGGATCGATGGTTGCCATGCCTGCAGCGAGCGTGCGCTCGATCGCAGGCCTCTCACCATGTTGCAGAGCTCCAGCGCGCAACGCGTAACTCGTCGATACTGCGAGTGTTTGACCAGCCCAAAATAGCCACAGGACTTGCACCCACAGGCAGGCAAACAAAACTAATAGTGGGAGTGCCATCAAGGTCTCAACCAGAGCCATGCCCACCTGTCCAAACGACTTTTCTGCCACTATTTACAGCCACCGCTGGCCACACACTGATCCCACAGTTGTTGAAGTTGTTGTAACTGGTTTCTCAGCTGATAATAATTCCCATCGAGCGTATTCAGAGATTGTGTCGTAATCGTGTCAACGGTGACCCAAGTTCCCGTAAGGTTTCTGACAATCAGTTGGTCTGCTCGAATTTCATCCATATTCACATCATTCGCATCTAACTGCCCAACTCTCTGAATATCATGGTTGGCGAAATCGATATCCGTATGGAGCTGATTCAGCTCTGGAGAATCGGTACGTGGGACTCGGTGCAAATAACGAGCTGCATGTATTTCCGAGATAGGCTGCCACACCATAATACTGACCGTATGATGCTGCACGACCACTGATGATAATTGAGTTTTTAACCACTGCGCCTCAGCAATCGATGGCGCTTGAATTTGCAGCGCAATGAGTCGGTCATTCAGGTTGTTGGCCGAATTAAACGTCCAAGATCGCCCCCACGGTGACGTAATCTCAGTCATAAAGCCGTTTTGTTGGAGTTGTTCAATTGAGGTCGGAGGCACTCCAGTGACGTACCAATACTGACGTGTTGCTTCCAGTAGCACTTCCGTATCGGCTATCCATTTTGCTGGTGCAGGTTGAACCGACGGTGCTTTCGATAGCCACTGCCCAAACAACATCAAAGCTGAACCTATCAATGTCAACGCAATGATCAGCTCAAACAAGATATATCCCGATTTAGCGCGCATGATCGGCTCCCTGCAAAATTCGCACGGCTCGGTACTGGCGCTTCAGTCGTTGCTGCCAGGCTGTCTCAAGTGGATGACTTGATGCAACACGAAACGGTCGCTCAACGACAAACTGATAGTGCCATTGCACGGCTAGTAATAGAGTCGTCGCGAAGAGACCCAGCACAGCAACTGAAATCAGTAACTCCAACACCAAGTATCCACGTTGCATGGCTGGGTTCGTCATGACCTACCCCTGAAAACGAAGCGTGAGTGTACCGGCGTCATAGACGGCACTGAGTGCATGCTCACCGAAATCACGCGCAACACGAGCTCCTTCGGCTTCATGACCAATTCCCGTCATTGCAATGACATAACGCGAGGGATCTGAGCTGTCCGCGGCGACGGTGATGTTGCCTCCCCACGGATTTAACCCGACGCCATCTGCCCAATTTTCCGGAACCGCTGCAATACCCGACATCGACTCCAAAGTGATGCCTGTGTAGATTCCACTGCTCGGACGCCAAATCTGAGTGCCGAGTTGAATCGTCACAATTTGGCTTTTTGCTTCATTAATTCGCGAATTTCCCACAGCCCAATCACGCGCTACTAACGAGCCGATTGTGGCTAAAGCGATAATAGACAGCACAGTCAGTACTTCTATAAACGTAAATCCTTGTTGCTTGGTCATCAAACTCTCCTTGTTGTATCTGCGTTGTATATCCTTTTTTCGTCACATCGTTTGTTGGGTGGTAACCATTAACATAGCTCCCATGCCACCCACCACGAGAACTAACAGTACAAAAATCAATCCGTAACAACACACCAGTAACAATCCGCGCAACCGAGCTAATGCTTGCAAAGCATCGTGCGTAGCATAATTCGCTACGCGTTGGAGCGTTGCCAGTTCATCTTGCCGACCGCCATTACTGAGACGGAACAACATTCGGGGCGACAATAGCTCGACGTCAAACAACACTGCGAGGCGTCTCTCACCTGCTGCTAAACGGCTACGCATCAATCGAACGACGTCACTCAAATGATGGCGCGGAACCGTCTGAATTGCTTGGAGTGCACGATCCAGGTTACCGCCCCCACGCATCAAAACACTGACGGTTTGCAACAACAGAACGGCATCAAAGTAGCGGCGAATCATAAAGGCGCCAGACCGGACCAAACGCTGATTGATCCGGCTGCGCAGAGAGAACTTTTGAGGCGGCCCCCACGCCAATAGGATGAGCGCTGTAAACATCAAAATAAGCAGTAATAGCCAGCCTCCGTCGCTCAATTGCACCAGCCAACGACTCAGCAGTGGCCACTGTTCTGCAGGGATCG
>DASSWH010000293.1:0-8093 GCA_035705175.1 Pseudidiomarina sp. | reverse complement strand
CCCCCAGCGTAATGCAGTACGTTTAACCGCGTCGACGTTTTCGGTTGCGAGAATGTGAATAGGGGTGGTGTCGAACCGTGTTTCGAGATCAAGATGCTGTTTCAGCCAAGCGACCATGGCCTCGCCGGAATGAATGGTTTTCGCATCGCCAAAATAGGCAGAAATACTGTCTGCCAAAAGCGGGAAATGCGTGCAGCCAAGTAACACAATATCTGGTGTTTCCAGCGTGCTGAAATAATGCTTGAAGGCTTCGTCAAGAATTGGGCCTGCATAGATTTCTTCTTCAACCATCGGCACAAAAAGCGGCGTTGCTAACGCGGTAACATGTTTGAATCCGAGCGCCTCGATACGCTCTTGGTAGGCATTTGATTTAATGGTTGAACGAGTCGCGATAACTAACACGCATGCTGAAGAAGGCTCGGCAGCCAGCTGTTGCAAGGCCATGACACCGGGTTCGAGTACGCCATAAACTGGTTTGTTCGAGAACTTTTGCATCGCCTCTAATGCAGTTACACTCACCGTGTTGCAAGCAACGACTAACGCATCGACATCGGCGCCATTGAAAAACTCAACGGCTTCCAACGCATAACGTGTGACTGTGTTGCTATCTTTATTGCCATATGGCACCCGCGCGGTATCGCCGTAATACAATAGCTCACTGAAACAGCCACTTTGCTGCAATGACCGAGCCACCGTAAGACCGCCTACACCACTATCAAACACACCCACTTTCATTGCTAACGTCGCTCCGTAACATGACTTTCTGCTCGGCTAGTATATGATAAATAACAACAGACATCCCAGAGCAAACCTTCGAGAAACCCATGAAAGTAGAACTGATTCAACATCCGTTGGTAAAACACAAGCTTGGCCTCATGCGTGAGGCTGGGATATCCACCAAGAGTTTTCGTGAACTGGCAAACGAGCTGGGTAACCTGTTGACCTACGAAGCGACATGCGATTTTGCGCTGGAACCGCACACTATTCAGGGTTGGAATAACACGCCCATTGAAGTGGAGAAGCTCAAAGGTAAGAAAGTCACGGTGGTGCCGATTCTGCGCGCTGGCTTGGGTATGTTGGACGGCGTCCTCGGCATGATCCCGGGTGCAAAAGTCAGTGTGGTCGGTTTGTATCGTGACGAAGAAACATTGCAGCCGGTGCCTTACTTCGAAAAACTCGTGGCGGATATCGATCAACGCACAGCGTTGGTCATCGACCCCATGTTAGCCACAGGCGGCACGATGAATGCCACCCTCACCATGCTTAAAAACAAAGGCTGTCGCGATATTCGTGTGTTGGTATTGGTCGCTGCTCCAGAAGGTGTTCGAGCCGTCAATGCGGAACATCCGGACGTCCGCATTTTCACCGCAGCTGTCGACTCTCACCTCAACGAGCATGGCTACATCATGCCCGGACTTGGCGATGCAGGTGACAAAATTTTTGGCACCCGCTAAGCCCAACGTAGCTTTCAGGCAGCACGAGCCAACCGTGTTAGACGAACTAGAGTTTGTCGAACATCTTGGCTCGTCAAACAAGGCGTGCTTTGTTCCGAATCCAAAAATGAAATAAAGAATAGCTTGCCCTGCACAGTCATATAGCAACCGTCCGGATAGATCGCCGCCATTCGAACATATGCCATATCGATAGGTTCATTCCGCCAATTCATTCCACTTTCTAAAAATCGACCTAGCATCAGCACACAAGCATCGAGATGATCGTCGTTCATGTGTTCAACCATGCGCTCCTCCTCGTCATGATTCCATTGCGGCTGGTCGAGTAACCACTCGGCTGGGGTAAGCCAGAATATCTCACCAAAGCCGCCAATGTAGCGAATATGCTCAACCGCCATTTGCCAATAATGAAAGTCATGAGCGTTCTTATAACCAGCCGCAGCTGGAAATAAACGGAGATACTTAGCTTCGATTTCGCTTCCCTCGTCATGACTTAGCTTGTGCGCCGTGCCGCTGAGCGTTAATCGCCCCTGTTCATTTTGATCACCGCGTTGGGCAGGATTAAAGATCGTTACGCTGAGGCGCGGATCCGCTTCCAAATTCCGCGCATGTTGAGCGATATCTGATACATAAAAAATGACCTGTCCCGTATCGGTCAGCATAATGGGAGATACCGATCCAAATGGCATGCCTTGCAGTTTCTTGGATACTGTCGACAGCACTGCAGTGGGATTTCTTAATGCTAATAAACGAGCTTCTCGTGCCGCTTTTATTCGTTCATTCATACGATTATCTCCTTGTCATCCGAGAATTTGTGTGTGGTTCTGAAAAGATCATGGGTACCCCCAATTGCGGGTGCTGACTTACATGCATCGGTTGGTTATAAAGTTCATGGAGGCGCTGAGGCTGCAATACATCCGTAGGACGGCCACAAGCACATGGCTCACCATGCTGCAATAACAGCACTTGATCGGCATACACCGATGCCAAATTTAAATCATGCATGATGGCAATCACGAGATGCCCGTTGCGAGCGAACGCTTGAGCTTGCTGCAGACTCAAATGTTGATGATAAACATCTAGCGCTGCGGTCGGTTCATCGAGTAGTAGTAGCTTTGCAGTGGCGCTCTGATTGCCATCATCCAGTTGCGCTAAACAGCGCGCCATGTGCGTGCGTTGTAATTCACCACCGGATAGCTCAGTCAGTTCCCGCTGCGCGAGTGCAGTCAGTTTAAATGTCTCTAGCCAAGGGGCTATTGCTTGTTTGCATGCAGCAACCGATTCACCGTGCCATTCACCCCGCGCGTAGCGACCTAGTGCAATTAATTCAGCGACAGTCAGACCAGCGGTAGCATACGCCTGCTGTTCCATAACCGCTCGCTCCGTAGCTAACTCTCGAGCACTCCACTGGCGTAATTCGCGACCCCGGTAGGTCATCGTCCCATGGTAGGTTAAATCACCCGCTATGGCTTGCAGTAATGTCGACTTGCCAGCGCCGTTTTCTCCGAGAATAGCGATGAACTGTCCAGCTTTAAAATCAAAGTTGCAACCTGCCAGAACGCAACGTTGCCCGCGTTTCACGCTCACTTGTTGCAAGCTCAATACGACGTCATGCATGAAGCCTCCGCTTTTGTTGCACTAGTAAGTAAATAAAAAAGGGCGCACCAAGTAATGCGGTGATGATTCCAATAGGCATTTCAGCCGGAGCAACAATGAAACGCGCCAACCAATCAGCGAAAACTAAAACTGCTGCGCCCAAACACATAGCCAGTGGAAGCATTTTGGGAAGCGGGGCACCAACGAGTAAGCGAGCGATGTGCGGCACAACCAGACCGACAAATCCAATCATTCCCGTCAGTGCCACTGCGCCACCAACACCGAGGGCAACCCAAATCACTATTTCTCGCTTGAGCTGCCGCGTGTTCACACCGAGATACTGCGCTTGTTGTTCGCCTAACAGTAAGGTATTAATCGCTCGCCGACGCCACCAGAGCATGAAGGAACTCGCGCCCATACACAGCAACCCAAACGGCAACTGCTGCCAAGTTACACCAGCCAACGAACCCATTTGCCAGAAGCTCATCAATCTCAAGGCATCGTCATCGGCGTAATAACTCAGCAGTCCAATCACCGCGCCAGCCATTGCATTAATAGCAACGCCGGCAAGCAAAACCGTAGCAATGTTGACACCGCGCGGCCCTCCCGCAAGTCGATAGACCAACATTGTCGCCAGCAGCGCTCCAATAAAAGCACCACCGGTTATCCAGTAACTTCCAGTCAAACCAAGCCCTTTACCCAAAGCAATAACTGCCAATGCAAACATGGCTGCACCCGCAGAAATACCGATCAAGCCTGGATCGGCTAATGGATTCCTGCACAGCGTTTGTGTTGCTGTTCCGGCCTGAGCGAGCACGCAACCCACTGCAGCGGCAAGTAACAACCTAGGTAAGCGAATTTCCTGCACCACTTGCAGATGAATCGCTTCGATACCTTGCCATTCACCCGGTAACCAGCCGGCAACGAGTAGCCGCCAATCACTCAGTACCGGACCCGAAGTCAGTGCCAACGCAGACCCCAGTGCCAATGCTGTCAGCGCTACCAATAGAGGCAAGCGACTGGTACGCAAACTATCTGACATAGGCCGAGAGTTCCCGAATTGCGGTAGCTAGTCGTGGTGTCATCCCTAATGCGAGGAGCGAGTCCATCACTAATAGATCACAGCGTTGAGCGGCGTGAATGAGTTGTAAGGTGGGTGCTTGGCAAAATGCTTCTCGACCGCCTGCGGCCTGCACAACATGTGCAGGGGCTATTAGAAAGTCAGGTTGTTGTAATGCAAGAAACTCCAGAGTCACTGGCTTGAAACCATTATGGCTCACCACGTTCTGAACATGCGCTTCCTGCATTAGTAAGTGAGGAACTGTCTGGTCTCCTGCTACCACCACCCCGCGCTCAGAAGCCTGTAAAACAAAAATTGCTTGTTTAGTCGTGGGCTGCTGTTCAATGTCTTTCGCTATTTCAGCGAGGTCTGATTGCAGTTCAACAATTAACTCTCGTGCAACGTGCTCTTGCTGCAACGCTGCCCCTACTTCCGCGATCAAATCATAGAGTTCAGCCACAGTTTCTGGCTTGGCAAACGAGCGTACTTGCACTCCAGTGGCGGCTATCTGTTCGAGCGTTTGGCCACTGCCTGTGCCTGCCAGAGCCCATAACTCCGAAGGTCGCTGTGCAAGCACACCTTCTGCGGCAAGTGAGCGGTAGTAGCCGACTTGAGGAAGCTGAGTAGCGGCTAGTGGATATAGGCTTGAACTATCAACCGCCACGACATGAGTACCACCGCCAAGTGCAAATACAATTTCAGTCAGAGTGCCGCCGGTAACCACCAATCGACGCTCTGATTCCGAGGCATAAGTTAAAGTCACGACTCCGAGTGTTAGCGAAAAAACGGTGATTAAAGCCACTAACTTATTGTTTTTAAATAACCTCACGAAAACATCTCCTGTCTTGCTAAGCCTTTCAAGTTACGAATTTAGAAAATCTTATACGATTTCTACTTGCAAATGCAAACTATTATCATTTAGATTTAAAAGGAAGCTCATCATCACTTAAACCAATCCGCTATTTGTACGAGGAGATTAATAATGAATGCAGGTCCACTACCTAACCAACATCGCAGTAGCGTGGTCTTATCGCTTGCTATTGCCTCAGGGTTGGGACTCGCAACACCGATGAGTTTCGCCCAAGCAGCACAGGAGAGTCCGGATACCAGTGTCGTTCCCGATGAAGTGATGGTGGTGACAGGCTCGCGCACAGAACAACACTTTAAAGACGTTGCAGGCGATATTTCGGTAGTGGATGACATCACTATTGAACGTCAAGTATCGACCGATTTGGCGGATGCTTTTCGCTATGACCCAGCCATTACCAGCACCGGGCAAGCCGGCGGTGCACAAACGCTGACAGTTCGAGGTATTGGCGGCAACCGCTTGATTTACATTAAAGATGGACGGCGGTTGAACGATGCGTACGAAGGAGGCGGCGGATTTCTGATCGGTCGCGGCTATCTGGACGTCACTCAGGTCAAGCAAATTGAGGTCGCAAAATCCGCTGCGTCATCGCTGTATGGTTCCGACGGTTTAGGTGGAATTATTTTGATCACCACCCCTGATCCAGATGACTTACTGGGTTCAGAAGACAGTTACCTGCAATTCGGTACTGCGGCAAAATCCGTTAACGATGAATGGCTGATTAGCACCACAGCAGCCCAAGATTTCCAAGGTTGGCAAGGGTCGGTGACTCTCTCCCACCGCCAGGGTAAGGAAACCCAAAATTACGAAAAGAACCTACCCGGTTATGACTTCGACACTACGTCTTTGTTAACTAAAGCATTGATCCCTATTGATAGTGAACGCTCACTTAAGCTGACGCTAGACCACTATCAGCAGGAGACCTCTCAGATCATCAGTGAGGGCACAAATGAAACGCTTGAAGATGATCGGCAGACGGCGTTTTCGATTGATTGGAATAATGCTACCGCACGTCCCTGGGCCGATTCATCGAGCAGTCAACTCTACCTCACCCAGTATCGCCAACAAAGCGATCAGCTCGTTGCAGGTGGCGATATGTCAGGTGCTTATATTGATACCAACGACTATCGGTTTGACCAAGATATTCTCGGCTTCCGCTGGCAAGCAGAAAAAGCGACTGGTGATAGCACTTGGGTCTATGGTATCGATGCAGATTATTACGATACTGAACGACCGCGTTTTAAAACCCGAATCGCGATGGATGGCAGTGTCTTACAGGACAATCAACCACAGCTCACCTTCCCGGGAGCGAATACTTTACTCGCCGGAGTCTTTGCGCAAAATACGCTGACCTTTGCAGGTGACGTGCGGCTGATACTTGGTCTACGTGCTGACTATTACCGCATGCAGCCAAAATCAGATCCACTCTACGATTTGGATCTCATGGCCGACATTAAAGAAACGGCGCTATCGCCAAAAGTTGGACTAGTCATTCCATTCTCGGCCGCAACCAATGTCTATGCGCAGTACACCCGTGGATTTCGAATTCCACCGCATGATCAGGCGTATCAGAATCATGGTATCGAACCTTTCTATGCCATTATTCCGAACGCCGATCTTGAGCCTGAGAAAAGTGATGCTTTCGAACTTGGTTTGAAACATTCAAATGATGATTTCAGCACTACTGCCGCTGTATTCTATAGCGACTTTACGGACTTTATCGAATCGCAGTTGGTGGCTACCGAACCGACCTACATTCCGGGTGTTCAGCGGAGTATTTTTCAGTATCAGAACCTTGATTCTGCCCATATCTATGGCGCTGAGGTTGCTGCCGATTATTGGCTGAACTCACAATGGAAAGTAGCCGTTTCAGCACTTTGGATGAGCGGCAAGAACGACGAAACCGATGCCTATTTGACCTCGCTATCACCGTTGTCAGGTAGTATGCAATTGCACTACGAGGGCGACATTTGGTATGCCACTGCCGCGCTCCGCGCAGCGGCTGCAATGAGCCGCGTTGCTACGGTAGATGATATTCAAACCGCGGGTTGGGGAACAGTTGACTTACTGTTTGGCCGGGAATTGGGTGCATGGCAATTCAACATTGCAGCACTCAACCTGACCGATAAACGTTATGTACCCTATAACTCGGTAGCCGGACAAGCTGCTGACATCAATACCGATCAGTACTCTCAACCTGGACGTTCAGTCTCGCTGCGGTTGAGTTACACCTTTTAGCCTTGAGCCCTGGGCTATTGTTCCCGCGCTGGCATCCTCTCGTCAGCGCGGGTTTTTTAAGTTAGTCATCAATATCTGAAATTAAGTCGGGGTTAATGACCAAGTTACGGACGCCGTGAGCGGCACGCTCTTCAAACGGGTTGCTGTCACACCAAGCGCCGACACTGTCGATGTTTACGTAAGCCACTTCAGGACGAACGCTCCACGACACCTGCAGTGGTGAACCTTGGGTATTGTATGCGGGTCCGGTAGTTGAACCTGCGTACTCAATTGGATCGCCAGTGGTGGTTGGAATATTGAGTGCTTGGTGATAACCATTTTCGGTACCGACCGCTGCCAACTGCTGAAAATCAGCTGCATTTTCATCATTGACCAATACCAATACCTGACCTTCAACGCGAAGTTGCGGATTCATGGTGCCGTCGGCGAGACACGAACCAAGCGTTGCGCCAGGCTGAACTTGGGCACTCGAGAATACATAATGCACTTCAATAGTATCGCCAGACTGCAACGAACCTTTGGGGCCCGGACAAATAGCACGACTCGGCGGCGCCAGCAGTTCTTGCGCTAACGTACCGTTGTAAACATAACCGGTGTTGTAGCCTTCACCATCACCATTACCGGCATAAGTGGTGAATTCGCCACCTTTGTGCTCCGCCGCAGCATGAAAATGAATATTACAAAGATTCATTTGGGTATGGCTTGGTGCCTCACTAAACAGACGTAAATTGTTGCCATCTTCTTGATCCAAGTCACGTGGTGATTGCGGACCAAAACCTTTACCCGCGGTGTTTGCGGCCAGCTGTGCGCGCTGCTCAGCAATTACTGAGTCAGCTACTTGGGCTAACGCAGAACTGCTCAGAGCGATTGCTACAACGGT
>DASSWH010000292.1:0-6606 GCA_035705175.1 Pseudidiomarina sp. | reverse complement strand
CGAACCAAGCGGGAAAGCTGTATTCAGGATCGGCATGATCGGGACCTAACTTGATTCGTCCCCATTTCGATAACGCAATAATCACGATAAAGACTAAGAATATGGCGACAGCGAGCATGTAAAACCAACCGAAGTCAGCAGTTATCCATGCTAGAACATCACTAAACAATTCCCCAGCACGTTCGGGATTAGACAAGGTACCTATCACAAATAGTGCAATAACCACTACAGCGGGCACGAATACCGGTACGAGAATAGCGGAATGCCACTTGGGTTTTGACTCTATTTCGGCCATGTTGTTCTCCTTTTGGGTTTTCCTAACCCTAGGCATAAATGCTTGAAGTTTCAAACCACAACAACACCTCTAACCACAACATATCCATATCTTGTCTAAAAAGCGGAGTCACGAGTCGTCGTCCTTTTTGTCAACTTACGACGAGGCTACTACCAATGCTCGACTCCCATATACGGAGCAATAGCGACATCATAGCTAGTCGTTTGCTTCAAGTAATCCGACAATGCCTCGAGTGCATCAGGTTCGCCATGCACCAATTGAATTTTGGTGTCTTTACTAAGCTCACTAGCCGCTAACCAACGCCCAATTTCATCATAATCAGCATGTCCTGAAAGTCCCTCTAACTGCCTTATCTTGGCACGGACCTCTACCCAATCACCGTGAATCTTTATTCGTTCACTCCCCTGCAGCATCTTCGCGCCGCGAGTACCGCCCGCTTGATGTCCTGAGAACAACACAGTGGCTCTATGATCACCAAGCCACCGTTTAAAATGATGAAGAATTCGACCGCCTGTCGCCATACCGCTACCTGCGATAATAATATGTGGACCATGTTGGTTGGCGATAGCCTTTGATTCATCGACACTATGACAATAGGTGACGTTATTCTCAGCCGCATCACACTGGGCAGCTGTTAATCGGTGGTACGCATGATGACGTTGATAGATCGATGAAACCCGAATCGCCATCGGACTATCCAAAAATATCGGTAGCTTGGGAATTCTACCTTGGCTCATGAGTTCGGTGAGCATATGTTGGAGTAGCTGCGCACGACCCACCGCAAAACTCGGAATCATCAATACACCGCCAGCTTGAGCTGTTTCTAATACGACCTCTTGTAGCTGTGTCCATGCATCATCAACTTCATGTTTCTTATTGCCATAAGTTGCCTCAAGTAGCAAAAAATCAACATCAGGTAAGGGTCGTGGCGCTTTCATCAAAATATCCTCTGCGCGACCAACGTCCCCGCTGAAACCAAGTCGTTTTCCTTCGGCACAAATAATAACGCTGGCAGCTCCTAAAATATGGCCAACGGGTTGCAAAACAGTCTCGATATCGCCAATTTGAAAAGGTTGATCGAATGCAACTGGCTCTAACAACTCAAGAGCAGCCTTGGCGGTTGCTTCGTCATACAAAGGTTCTGGATTCTTATGTTTACTGAGGCCATGCTTTTTATAGAATTTTGCATCCTCTTCCTGAATACGACCGCTATCAGGCCACAGAATGCGACACAATTCAGCAGTCGCTTCATGGGTAAAGATACGTCCGCGAAAGCCATGTTTGTATAACACGGGTATAAAACCAGAATGATCAAGATGCGCATGCGTCAGAACAATAGCGTCAACATCTTGAATACCCAATGGTAGCGGTTGCCAATTCCGTTGGCGTAGCCATTTATAGCCCTGAAACAAGCCACAGTCGACCAAGATACGTGTCGATTTTGTTTCCAACAGATACTTAGAACCAGTAACCGTTTCTGCACCGCCCAGATAAACTAATCGCATCAGACTCTCCCTATAAAAGCCAATCGATAGGTAACCAACTGAGGATATAAGAGCTAAGCCGACGCCAAATAGTCGCTCCGGGGTCACGCGTGTGAATCATGGTGCTATCTCCCAGAAACTCTAACCATTGTAGTTTATTTCCATCCAGCTTGAGTTCGTAGGCATAACGCGCCACCTCATCATGAAATCGTCGGTGAATGCGTTGTGCTAAAACGGAACTGTGGATGACGATGCCAAGCTCAGTATTGAGTTGCATAGAACGTGGATCAAAATTAAACGAACCAATAAAAACTCGAGATTCATCTACCGTAAACGTCTTTGCGTGTAAACTTGATGCCGCATGACCAATCCGTTCTTTACCTTTTAATCGTTCTCGGCGTTCTTTTCGACGCTCTCGAGGCGATAGTTTAGTTTGACGCTGCAACTCAAAAAGTCGTATCCCTGCTCGCATTAAACCTCGCCGCCATTTCGCGTAACCGGCATGAACAATGGCAACATCGGTCGCCTCCAAAGAATTCGTAAGAATGGTGATTTCGACACCAGCATGAGCCAATTTCTGTAACTCATTGAATCCGGCTAAAGTTGGAACGAAATAGGGAGACACCAGGGTTAATTGATGCTTAGGGATGCCGATAGCAGTTTGTAATTGATTCGATAGCAAGTCGCTCCCATGCACGTTCCCCAGCCCCTTAGCAGGGTCATCACTGACAACTTCAACGTGCGCCCAGGTAAATTCAACCCGGCGATTGAGTAGATCATGTAGCAAAGGTAAGCGCTGAATAGCCTGCACATAGTTTTGGGCTGCGGGGTCCGCCTCTACCAATTTTGCACGACGTGAGAGTTCATCAAGATGTTCAGGCTTGCGCAATGTAAACAAGTTGCGCACTGACATCGTAGCTGGACTGCGCCAATAGGCTTCGAATTCATCATGAACCGCTTGTACCGCTTGGCCCACCATCAATGCATCTAAATCTGCAAACAACATCGCATCGGCAGCACCAAAATACTCGTCGCCAATATTACGCCCGCCCGTAATCAACACGCTACCATCAGCAATAAAAGCTTTGTTATGCATACGCCGATTGGCACGCGTGAAATTTGTAAAATAATTGAGCGCTCGCGGCCAACGAATGCGCAACGGGTTAAAAAGTCGTACATCAATGTTTGGATGACTTTCTAAACCGATAAGGAGTGGATCCATACCCGCTGTATTGTGATCATCTAATAGTAGCCGAACCCGAACACCACGTTCAGCTGCTGCATGAATCGCCTCAAAAAGGAGTGTGCCGGTACGATCATGACGCCAGACATAGTACTGTACATCGAGTGTGTGCTCGGCTTGTTGTGCCAGCAACATACGCGCAGCGAATGCGTCTTTACCATCATCGAGTAAATAAATACCGGTTGTATCTGGATGTGCTATCGCAGCGGTATGCGCAGCGGCTTGCAGTGACCGAGCTGAGCCTGAAGCGGCGATATTATTCATGTTTGGGAGGGGTATGCACCGGTTCTCGTACAGATAAGTCGGCTTCCCCCTCACCCGGCTCTTGCGGAACTATCGCGCCCTTACAAAGGCGACATTCACCATTCTCCGCAGCAATCGGCATCTCTACATAGCGTAATTTGTGTTGAGCTCGCTGACGGTTAGCAGAAACAGCGTAGGTTCGGTCACGTTGATTAGTTTTGTCGTCCTTTTCTTTGCTCATGATCTGACTCCATGGCACTGGCTAATGCTTGACGCTGATCTTCATTATGATCAAGATGCCAGTCCTGCAGATTACTTTCAATTAATTGTACCAAAACGTCAATATGTTCCGGCGTTGCATTGAGTGCAGGAATATAGGCATATTCTTCACCGCCAGCCTCAACAAAGTACTCGCGATTTTCTTCACCAATTTCTTCAATCGTCTCCAGACAATCCGCGGAAAATCCCGGACAAACGACATGAATTGATTTCACGCCCTGCTGGGGCAGGTTCTTCAGCGTTTCATCTGTGTAGGGTTGCAACCATTCTTCGCGTCCAAATCGAGACTGGAAAGTGGTCATGTACTGCTCTTTGTCGAGACCCAGTTGTTCCGCAATCAAACGTGATGTTTTGTGACATTCACAATGATAGGGATCACCCTTGAGCAAATACTTCAATGGAACACCATGATATGAGAGAACCAATTTCTGCGGCCGCCCATGCTCGTCCCAAAAGCGCTGAATGCTGTTGGCGACTGCTTTAATAAAGGCCGGATTATCATGGTAATGATTGACAAAGCGTAGTTCTGGCAACCAGCGACGTTGAGTAAAATCATGCGCAATCGCATCGAACGTCGATCCAGTCGTTGCCGCGGAATACTGCGGATATAGCGGCAAAACCACAAGTTTTCGTGCACCTTGGTCAAATAAAGATTGCAGGCCTTTCGAAATGGATGGATTGCCATACCGCATGCCAAATTCAACGACGACATCGTCGCCATAGGTATGCTGCAAAGCAGCGCGTATCCCCGCGGCTTGATCGGCAGTGTGAAACAGCAATGGAGAGCCGCGTTCCGTCCACACCGTTCGGTAGGCCGCAGCGGAACGCCGTGGCCGAATGCGTAGAATGATCAAGTTTAATATCAGCCACCACAGTAATCGTGGTACTTCAACGACCCGTGGATCCGATAGAAATTCACGTAAATATGTTCGTAAAGCTTTACGAGTTGGCGCATCTGGCGTTCCTAAGTTGGTAACCAGTACACCAATCTTATCGCGCTGACGGTGAGTAAATTTAGGACTGCCTTGATACGTCATTATCATTCCTTAACAATCAATGAGTGCTGATTTTACAGCCAGAGCTTAGTTTTCTCGCGAATGGTGTCTGTCGCAATCCACTCGTGCAGTTGTTCTGCCATCCGCCGCCCCTGTTCAACCGCCTTAGACCAGTAGGTAAAACGTGTTTGAGCATCGAGTTTCGCGAAATCGTTCCGATCCGGAATCTTGCCATATGGCAGGGACTCAATAAATTCGCGACTGGGGGTCATAAAGATCACATTGGGCCATTGTTTTCCTGTGGTTCGGCGCCAACTCAAACGCTTATCAAACCATCCTGGTACCACTTCGCGATGAAAGTGGGGGTACAGCACCATCCCGTTCACCGCGCTCAGGTCTACATCAAAATGATAATCTGTGATACCCCCGTCGCGATACATACCGGGCGGAGCACCTGGAATATCCTCGACCCCAGCAATAACCATTGGTATAGAGCCCGTGGCGAGCAAAGCCAGTTTAAAATTATCTTGGCTTAATGGTACGTATGAGGTTGGGATATCACGCCACGAGCGAGTAAATGCGGCGGTTGATTCCGGATGATGGAAGATCACGCGTTCATAAAAGCGACCTAGCCAACGTCGCTTTACTGCGTTTGCAGCTGCAGAGCCGAGCAATCCAAGCAACTGCCGCCGATCCTCGACTCCCGTGAGGCCATGGCAACGTGCCACGATCATATGATGACGAAACCGATCTTGATTGAGAATAGCTTGAACCTGATTATCCGGCACATACTCGTGTAACAGCTTACGAGCCTCATCGGTAATTTCCCGAACATCAGGTTTCGCACTGTAGGTTTGCGAGCTATACAGACGTACGAATAAATCACTCGCCGCCACTGGATCGAGTTGCCCAAGACTCGCGAAACGCCATGCTCCTGCTGAGGTGCCAAGTAAATCGAGTGGCTGTTCGCGCTGCGCAAAAAAATCACCAAACAGATAACGATCGAGTCCTTGCAAAATGAACCATTTGGGCCCACCTGAAGCCCCCATCATCAATTCAATCGAGTTCGGGTGAAGTCCCTCTTCCTGAATCCTTTCATAGGCGTTTCGCCCTGCTCTTATTTCAAGCCAATCGCTTGCCATGTTGTCATCCCACGGTTATTGCGTTTACTGCGTTCGTCATTCCTGTTTTGAGTATACTGAAATAGGTTCGGATTAGCAGCCTAATCAAGTATTTGTCGACGGATTTTCGGTGTCGCACGAAGCCAGTCTATTTGGTATGCTATTCGTTCTTTAAATTTGTATAAATTTGAGTCCAAAATGAAAGTTATCTCTTTTAATATCAACGGTATTCGCGCACGCTTGCATCAGCTTCAAGCACTAATCGATAAACATCAGCCCGATATCATTGGTCTCCAAGAAATAAAAGTACACGACGACCAATTCCCGTTAGCAGATGTTGAAGCGATGGGGTATCACGTGCTGCATTTTGGTCAAAAAGGACACTATGGTGTTGCTCTGCTAAGTAAAAAACCTCTCAGTAACGCTCAATACGGCTTCCCGACTGACGATGCAGACGCACAACGACGTATGATTATGGGGGACTATGTTCGTGAAAACGGGGATACCGTGCGTATTCTCAATGGCTATTTTCCGCAAGGCGAAAGTCGTGACCACCCCACCAAGTTTCCAGCGAAAGAAAAGTTCTATGCTGATCTTATGCATTACGTACAGACCCATCTCAAGCCAACTGATCCGGTCATCATCATGGGCGATGTCAATATTTCCCATCAAGATTGCGATATTGGCATCGGTGAAGACAACGCGAAACGTTGGTTACGCACCGGCAAATGTTCTTTCTTACCGGAAGAGCGTGAGTGGCTAAATCGCTTATTAGACTGGGGGTTAACCGACACCTATCGCCAATGGGTTACAGAGCCGAGAGAGGAGTACAGCTGGTTTGACTATCGGTCACGCGGTTTTGACGACAATCGAGGACTGCGTATTGATCTCATTCTGGCAACCGAGAGCTTAGCGACCAAGTGTATTGAGAGTGGAATTGATTATG
>DASSWH010000291.1:0-9624 GCA_035705175.1 Pseudidiomarina sp. | reverse complement strand
TTGATCTTCTTCAATCGACTCAAATAGTGCCTTGAAGTTACCCTCACCAAAGCCTTCATTGCCCTTACGCTGGATAATTTCAAAGAAGACTGGGCCGATTACTGTTTTGGTAAAAATTTGCAGCAAGATGCCATCTTTCATAGGCGCGCCGTCAATCAGAATTTGTAGGTCCCGCAAATCCTCAAGATTCTCTTCATGCCCCTCAACACGCTCATCAACCTTAGCGTAGTAGGTATCAGGCGTCGGCATAAAATTCATACCAATGCTGCGGAGGTCGCGCACGGTTTGATAGATATTGTCTGAGGTCAAAGCAATATGCTGAATACCTTCGCCTTTGTATTCGCGCAGATATTCTTCAATTTGCGACTTGTCGTCATGTGATTCGTTAATGGGGATGCGGATCTTGACACAAGGTGCAGTCATTGCGCGGCTCAATAAGCCAGTTAATTTACCTTCGATATCAAAGTACCGAATTTCGCGGAAGTTACCGATTCGCTCGTAAAAGCCAGCCCACGTATCCATGTTGCCACGGAAAACGTTATGAGTCAGATGGTCAACTTCATACAGTCCAGCGGCATGATTTTTCATCTTCGCTTCCCAATCTGGATAGAAGTCAAAATCTTGCTTATACACTTCTAGGCCTTGGTAATTGTCAACAAACGCCAATACGCTCTCACCAATACCGTAGACCGCAGGGAAATCAGCTTCGCCCGCAGCTACGTCGCGTTGGAAAGGTTTCGCACCATTTTCGACGGCATGAGCAAAGGCATGTTGAGCATCCTTCACGCGCCAACCCATACCACATACACTTGGACCATGCTCTTTTGCAAACGCTTCTGCCTGACCACCTGGTTCAGCGTTGATGACAAAGTGGATGTCGTTTTGCTTAAACAACCAAGCTTCTTTACGTTTGTGTTTCGCAACTTCAGTGAAACCAAGCTTGTCGAACAAATCTTTCAATGCAGCGATGCCCTCGGCATTCGGAGCTGTGTACTCAACGAATTCGAAACCATCAGTTTGGAGTGGATTATAGTTTTTGTCAGTCATGATTGTAGCTCCCTTGCAAACAACGGCCGCGGAAGTGGGCCAATAAACCAAATATGTCGTGCTACCATTAAGCGTTACATCGCGGAAATTGACCAGTTTCAGGCGTAAAAAGACTGCGGGGAAGTGTTCATCCGGTTTGTAAATATATCATTACAGCCATTCACTTCATGCCTGTTATCGGGAACTCTTGTCAACTTTTGCTG
Source organism: Pseudidiomarina sp. (assembly GCA_035705175.1). Taxonomy (GTDB): domain Bacteria; phylum Pseudomonadota; class Gammaproteobacteria; order Enterobacterales; family Alteromonadaceae; genus Pseudidiomarina. The sequence continues at coordinate 8,374 of DASSWH010000291.1, read as the reverse complement.
CCAGCTACCCGTATTGAGCGGGTTACTGTATCGTTTTCGCTACATCCGACCGCCGAAAGCCATCATGAGATGTCCGTAGGCTTACGCTTGCGCTGTTTCCCAATACCGTAATCGCGCAATTTATTCGCCACTGCGGTGTGCGACAACCCCAGCTTCCGAGCGAGTAATCGTGTACTTGGATAACTCGGGTAGAGCCGCCGTAACACTGCACTCTCAAACTTTTTAACGGCCTCATCCAGCGTATCGGCATCCAAGTCGAGAGCAACATTCTCTGGCAGTGCACTCGGTTGTGGCAGTTGTAACTGCTCAGCCCCTAAAGTGTCCCCCTCGAGCATCGATATGGCGCGAAATAACACGTTCTCGAGTTGCCGTACATTCCCCGGCCAGTGGAAGTCTTGCAGTCGTTCCCGTGCGGGTCGAGTGAGTGCCACCAAGCTCCGACCAAGCTGCTGGCAGGCTTGCACCGTGAAGTGATCTACCAGGACTTGGATATCACTGCGACGTTCACGCAACGGTGGAACGGTAAGTGTCAGCACGTTCAGGCGGTAGAACAAATCTTCGCGAAACGTTCCAGCATTGACCCGATCAGCAAGCTCACCTTGGGTTGAGCAAATAATGCGAACATCTACCCGCACCTCTTGCTCCTCACCAATACGACGAAAGCGGCCATCTTGGATAAAACGTAATAACTTTGCTTGCAGGCCATTGGACATCTCACTGACGGCATCCAGCAGCACGGTGCCGCCATGAGCTTGTTCAAAGATACCTTTCTTCGCTTCAGTATATGGCCCCACACTGCCTTTCCCATGACCAAATAGCTCACTTTCTGCGACATTGTCCGGCAACGCTGCACAATTGATAGCCAAAAATGGCTGTTGCGAGCGGCGACTGGCTTGATGACAAGCGCGCGCCAGTAACTCTTTACCGACTCCAGTTTCCCCTTGAATCAGCAGTGGCACATTGAGTTCAGCCATACGGGCGGCTTCTAGCAATACCCGTTTCATGCTGGCATGATCACCAATAAGCTGGCTGAAAGCTTCTTCGTTACCACCGCGCTGCCAAGCGCCTGAGAGCGGCTGAGGTTTGCAGGTAATGACCGCACCGGCAAAATTGTTCTTGCCGTTGTCGTCGTGAATCCAAATCGGTAGCACATCGGCAAAATATTTAGCACCACCAATGATGACTTGTTGCACGGTTGCTTCACGCGGTTGTTTATCGAGCCAACGCTGAATTGAAAAACCGGTCAGGTAATGACTAATTTGTTGCCCGGACAAGCGCTGTCCTTGCTCATTCAATAGCAGTTCTGCAGCGTCATTGGCTATGTCGATTATCCCACGCGTATCCACGGACAAGACCGGGTCTGGTAATTTTGACAGGAGTAGACTGTATTCGAAGTGTTCGCGTTCGGATGGCATAAAGGCCACAGTTTTCACATCTTTGACGTTGGGTATGCGTCTGATTTCTGGCATCAGGTGTTGGAAGTCCTCAAATTCCAATTCGGGAAAATTAAGGAATATCTTTCCTTTCGGATCGACTTCGATGCCGCGCAAATCAATTTCATGGTCACGCAATATTTCGAGCACGTCCTGCGCGATGCCAAGGCGGTCATCACAAGTTATCTCTAAACGCATAGTTCACCGTAGGCCTGTGAATCGTTACTGTAAACATTAGTATACACAACAACGCCCAATGCGATCACTCGCATTGGGCGTTTATTTTCTACTAGGGACCGCAAACAGTTGTCTAGCTGTCAGCTAACACCGCGTCTGTACGAGCCGCCATAATGAAATCATTTTTGTGCAAACCATGAATCGCATGAGTCCACCAAGTGACGGTTACCTTCCCCCATTCAGTCGTGAGCGTTGGGTGGTGAAACTCAGCTTCGGCAATCTCACCAACGCGGTTGGTGAAAGCTAGAGCCAGTTTAAAGTTTTTAAACTTAAATTCACGCTCCAGTTGCATCACACCATCACGAACCACAGGAGTCCAGTCAGGAATCTCACGGATTAAACTCGCGAGTTCTTCGTCCGTAACTTGTGGTGCATCTGCATTACAGGCTTCACATTTCTGTTGTTGTAACTCTGACATCTCGTTTCCTTCTCTACTTCAAGTTCTGTGCGTTATGACATTATTGATTGGCGGCAAGCTTTTCTTTCGGCGGAAACTTGGGCTCAAATAGACCGAGCTCCATCGCCTCATGCACCAATGCCATGATATCTAGGTCCGCTATTTCAAATAGCTCATCGGTCGATTCGATGGTGTAGTACAGCGGCTGCATAATATCGATACGATACGGCGTGCGCAACGCATCCAGCGGCTTCAAAGGCAGGCGCTCCGGCTTGTCACTGTATAACGAGTAATCGGTTTCACCTGGCGACGACAAGATGCCACCGCCATAAATACGCAGACCATCCGCCGTTTTCAACAAACCAAACTCCACGGTGAACCAATAGAGTCGTGCTAAATACACACGCTCTTTCGGAGTCGCGTTTAGCCCCAATTTACCGTATTGATGAGTAAAGTGAGCGAACGCTGGATTGGTCAACAGTGGACAGTGCCCGAAGATCTCGTGAAAAATGTCTGGCTCTTGCAAGTAGTCAAATTCTTCACGTGTACGAATAAACGTTGCCACCGGAAACTCTTTGTTCGCCAATAGCCGGAAGAATTCATCAAACGGAATCAGCGCCGGCACTTGAGCAACCTGCCAACCTGTGGTTTCTTGCAACACCGCGTTGACTTCGTGCAATTGCGGAACCCGATCACGTGGTAAATCCAATAACTCAAGCCCGTGCATATACTCATCACAAGCTTTCCCCGGAATATGCTTCAGCTGTCGGTCAACTAAATCGCGCCATACTGCATTATCTTCATCCGACCAATGGATCATTCCATTTTCATCAGGTTGACGTGACACGTACTTACTCTGTTTACCCATACCCAATCACCCGTATATTGCTTGAGGTTGTGTCTGTTTTTGTTGGTTCGCAATCGTTGCAAAGGCTTGTTCCAAATCGGCAATAATATCACCGACGGCCTCTAAGCCTACTGAAATCCGTATCAGCGTATCTGTAATACCCGCTGCCGCTCGCGCTTCAGGGGTATACGGCGAATGTGTCATCGACGCAGGATGCTGAATCAGCGTCTCTGCATCACCTAAGCTAACCGCGATAGTGATCAGCTCAAGTTCATCCAACAGCTGCCGTGCGCTATCGATATCGCCATGCAACTCAAATGCGATCACGGCGCCCGCACCGTGCATTTGGGTTCCCATCAAACGTTGCGCAGGATGCGTCGGGAAGCCCGGATAATAGACGTCACGTACGAGTGGTTGTTGTTGCAAATAAGCCGCTACTTCTGCAGCATTGCGACAATGGCGTTCCATTCGCACATCCAGCGTTTTCAGACCACGCAGAATCAACCACGCGTCATGCGGACTCATGGTCGCCCCCATGTCTTTTAATGTGGTCAACTTGATCAACTCGATATCGTCTGTTGAACCGCACACAACACCAGCTACCACATCGCCATGGCCGTTCAAATATTTAGTCGCGCTATGCAAAACTAGATCAGCACCTTGCTGAATCGGTTGTTGCAAGAGAGGCGTCATAAAGGTGTTGTCGACAATAACTCGAGCATCAAACTCGTGGGCTATGGTACTGACCATGGCGATGTCAATAACACGTAGATGAGGATTCACCGGCGACTCTAAAAATACGACCTGCGTTTCTGGCCGCATCGCAGCGCGCACTTGATCCGGCGTGCTCATATCAACAAAGGTGACTTCAATACCAAACCGCGTAAACAGGTGCGAAAATAAAGCAAAGCTACAACCGTAGATAGCATCTGAAATCACGACATGGTCGCCCTGCTGCAAAAACGCGAGCATCGATGCAGAGACTGCACCCATACCGGTGGCACAGGCAGCCGCTGCAGGATAGCCTTCTAAAGCTGCAACACGTTGCTCTAACTCAGTGACCGTCGGATTACCGAGGCGAGAATAGATATACCCTGCCTCCTCACCAGCGAAGCGCGCCGAACCCTGCGCAGTATTTTCAAACGCAAAAGTGGCGGTTTGATACAGAGGCGACACCAACGCACCGTGCTCATCACGTTTCTTACCACCGTGAATGGTCACTGTTGCGGGTTGCCAACGCTTGTTATTATTATCGTTTGAGCGCATAGCAGCAGAATATCCTAGTTTAAACCTACTATCAGAGTGCATCTGCTCTCGTGTGAACGCAACTATCTCCAGTCGGTCAGCTGCATATACAGGTGTAACGTTATTTTTCCACCGCTGCGGAAGCGACGGAATCAGGCTGCTTCGTTGCACCTGCCGATCGCCAAAATTGAGGAACTTGATGCATAAGTCTTTGCATCATGTGTTTGCGGATAACGCTCAGTCGCGGCGCTTGAGTGTAATGAAATACCAGTGGTCGGCATAATTGCTGAGCCTGCAGCCCCAGTCGTGCTGTCAGCAGACCCGCCGCAACACCTTGCCCAGCGCGAGCGGATAGCTTGCTCGCGACACTCGCATCGAGCCAGGAGGTTGATAAATCGATGGCCACCTCAGTCACCCCAATGCCAACGATGTTCACGAATAGTTGTCGCCACAGCCGCATGCGGCTCCAATAGCCCATTTCTAATCCGTAGCATTTTGCGATAGCTGTAACCATGCGTTGATTCCGCCACAACATAGCGCCAGCATCGACTAACGCGATAGGACTGACGGCAACCAGCAGCGCACTCTGCAGGGCATGGTCGGAAATAATACGTTCCGCCTGCTGATCAACTTTACTCAGCACCTGCTGTTCGAACAGTTCTAACTGCTCGTCCTGTTGCAAGCCTTGTCGATCAAACTTTGCCCAGTGCGCATATAAGTCTGGATGTCCCAGTTGTGGCAATAGTTGCTCTGGGCGGAATGTTTGTGGATGCTGCTGGTTTTCGTCGCGTTGTCGCCAACGTTGACGCATTTTTCGCAGCAGCCACCATTCACGCAGGAGCCAAGCACCAGCGGTAATCACCACAATGCCGAGGGCCAATGACCATAGTGCCCCCAGTAACAAGGACTCACGCCAGCTCGCCAGAATAAATAGCACGGCTTCAACAACCAGTAACAGTCCAATCAAGCCAATGCCCAACGTTAACCAGTTACGCCAGCGACTCCGGTGCGGCCGTGCGACTAACCGAGACGGTACCGAATGGGTCAGCTCGACTGTTGGTGAGGGCTTCGGCGCGACAAAATCATCTGCTTCGAAATACTGAACTTGTGGGCGTTTTGAGGATTCTGTCATGCTAAATCTCCCAATAAAAACTCGAGCAGTTGATCGATACGCAGATGTGGTAATGGTCCCGGTTCATTTGCATCCGGCGGGTCCAGCTTGGGTAACGCCACCGAGGTAGCCAATTCCGCGCCAAAAGCTGGCAAATAATCAACATGAAAGGCTCGCTGCGTTCCATCAATCGAGCCCCGTAGGACTTCACGACCATCAACTAAATGTCCATACTCTGTGGCTCGCACTGCTGCTACTACTTGTTGCAACTGATCCACGGCAGAATCAACCTCGATGTCGGTTGAACCGACTAACTCTTGTAACCATTCCAACACGGTTCGTTGTTGGGTCAATGTCAGTAAATCAGCCTTAGTCGCAATGAAGGCCACACGTTCAATATGCGGCCGCCACAATCGCTGCCACCAGCTATTACGACCATAATGAAACACCGGTAACAGCGCACTGAGAGCTAATCGCAAATCAGCAAAAGCAACCGGCCCTCGTTGCATGGCACCGAGAATATCAACCAACACGATTTGCCGATTGAACCGGCAGAAGTAGTCCCGATAAAACGGTGTAACGACTTCCGCTTTATAACGCTCAAAGCGCTGTTCTAAAACGTTTGTAAGCGCGCTGGTTTGATCGTTAAAGTGGCCTGGCCACGGGAAAAAGTCGAGGATGGGTGCTCCCTCAAGAGAGCCAGGTAACAACATGCGTCCTGGTTGCGACCAAAACACACCAACGTCATACCGTAGGCGTTTGAGTAAGTCCCGGTAGCCAGCACTTGCATGACGCACCACCGCGTCGATGTCCGCTGTTGATACAGTGTCCCCGACACTTGCCGTCGCTGTCAGCCAAGGCTCTGCAATGAGTTCACGACTGGGATCATGGAGCAGTTTTAATTGTGCCGTAGACCAGTTCTCGAACGTCATGTCCAGCAGCGGCAGATCCAACAACCATTCTCCCGGATAGTCAAATAGGTCGATGACCAGCTTCTGGGTCGGCCACGCCACTTGTCTCCAACCACCGTCACGCGCTATCGTCAATTCCAAGCGCAACTCGCTCAATCCGGTCGTACTTTCGGGCCACTGCGGAGATTCAGCGCGCAACGCTTGCAGTGCCCCCTCATAATCAAATCGGGCGATGGACCAATCGGGCTGTGCCGCAAACTTTACATCTACGATACGTCGCTGCGCAGCGAGTGACCACCGCGGCAGCTTTTGCGGGTAGGCAGCAGAATGACTCAGTTGATCAATTAAACTCGTAATTAACGCCGTTTTACCGGCACCGCTGAGACCCGTTACACCAAGCCGTATATGACGATCAAGGCCGCGATCGAGGAGATCGCGGCCTTGTTGTTGGAGCATTTTCAAGCGTGTTAGCTGCATCACTGAATCAGTTAGAGTCGATTCAATTCGCGGTCAAGCTTGTAAGCATTCGACGTTACATAAGTTTCCATGCTTTGTAAGCGCGACTCTAAATCGTTGTAGTCACCACTTATTTCACGGAAAGCACCATGCGGTGGTGCACCCGCTTGCCAAACTTTGGTTTTCAGTTCGACCGGTTCATGACCGTCCGTTTGATCTGACTTTGGCTTTTCATCCAAGATAAACCAAGCGGCAATATACAAAATTAAGGTGAAACCTTGGCCGAAAATGAATGATGTCACGACAACAATTCGAACCAGCCACACTTCCCAGCCGAAGTAGTTGGCAATACCTGCACAGATACCTGCTATCTTGCCATTCTTTTTATCACGCAACAGTTCACGTTTCTTAGTTGGGGTACTCATATCCGTTCCCTCCACTTTGGCGATTCAGCATCGAGAATCGCTTCTAAAGTTTTGATTCGTTCGCGCATCCGCTCGCCTTGACGCGCCAACTCTTGCAACTGTGCTACCTCGTCCTGACTTAATCCTTGATTGATTTTACGCTGTGCCCGGTAATGCATAATGATCCATATCGGAGCCACGAAAATCATAAAGATAATCAGTGGAATAGTTACCATATCAAACGCGTTCATGAGTCGATCCTTTTCGTTCTATTTAGTCGCTTTTCTTACCGCTATCTTTTTTCATGCGAGCACGTAAAGCTTCCAGTTCATCGTTAATTTTATCTGCGCTTTCTAATTCAGCAAACTCATCACGCAAGGTTTTTTTACCGAGGTCGTACGAGTCAACCTGTGATTCGATATCGTCGATCTTGGCTTCATAGCGTTCGAACTTGTGCATCGCATCATCGATTTTACTGCTATCAATACGCTTCTTCACTTCTAAGCGAGTGGTCGCTGAGCGTTGACGCATAATGATACTCTTTTGCCGTGCTTTCGCGTCTGCAAGTTTCTCTTGTAACTGACCAACTTCATCGCCAAGGCGCTGCAAATGTTCGTCAATACGAGCGATGTCTGCATTTAAGCTACTTTGTTGGTCGGTTGCTTTTTGCTTCTCAACCAGAGCTAACCGCGCCAGATCCTCGCGTTCTTTGCTTAATGCCAGTTCAGCTTTTGCTTCCCATTCCGACACTTCTTGCGCCAACCGACCAGCTTGGCGTTCAGTGTCTTTCTTTTCAGCAATCAAGCGGGCAGAAGTTGAACGCACCTCAACTAACGTGTCTTCCATTTCTTGGATGATGAGACGAACCATTTTCTCTGGATCTTCAGCCTTATCCAATAATGCATTGATGTTGGAATTCACGATATCTGTAAAACGTGTAAAGATACCCATAATTATCATCCTCAAAAATTTCAAAAAGTGGTTTTGGTCACTGTCACGTTCTACTATGCAGAACCCATGCCAACTTTTATAAATTACCCCTACTTAGCTGTTTTACTGGGTTTTTACCCATTTCGACGAAAAACAGTTTGACGCCTGTTGGTAATGAAATACACTAATATTTAGCCAAATTCACTAAAAACGTTTCGCTCACTGGAATGCCAGTTTGATCGGACGCAATAATAACGATAAGTGTGGTGCTTCGCATGAGCCGATTCCGTGATAACGATAATCTCATCGGTCAAGCTAACAGTTTTCTGCAGGTTTTAGAGCAAGTGTCGCAAATTGCTCCTCTAGATAAACCTGTTCTCATCATTGGCGAACGCGGCACCGG
>DASSWH010000290.1:0-3853 GCA_035705175.1 Pseudidiomarina sp. | reverse complement strand
AACGAACAGTAAAAAGGCCAAGAGTGCTTGTCGCATGAGCTGTTTTGTCCATGTTCATAAATTCTTGATGAATTATGCCTTATCACCCTCAAGGGTGACTAGATCAAACCATGACACAAGTAAACTTTAATTATCATTATGACAAGCACACTTGACATTGCTTATTATGTGAGTTAAAAGTAAAGCAAGCTTGACATCAATGAGGTGAAAAATGACGACAAATTCTGGTTCTGACTACTGTGATAATACCAAACGCAACACCAAACGCTTGGCGCTTTGGACATTTGTTTGGTTGCTTTCCATGGCGCTGGTGAATTTTGGACCGACGTTATTGTGGGGTGATAATTCAACGCTGACTTGGGTCGCGGTAGTGGTCAATCTGCTCTTTGGATTGGTCATGATATGGGCGAACAAAGTGTATTTGATGAGCACCGACGAACTACAGCAGCGCATTCAGTTGCAAGCGATGGGAATTACGCTCGGTATTGGGTTGGTTGGTGGTCTGGCTTACGCCAACTTAGATACCACGAATTTAATTTCAGGCGACGCTGAAATTGCGCATTTGGTGATGCTGATGGGCTTCACTTACATCGTGGCGCTGATTGCGAGCGTAAGGCAGTACCAATGAAGAATCGACTCAAAGTATTACGCGCCGAACGCGATTGGACGCAGGCTGATCTCGCGGATCGATTGAGCGTCTCTCGCCAGACCATTAATGCGATTGAGAAAGGCAAGTTTGACCCGAGTTTACCGCTAGCATTTAAAGCAGCTCGACTTTTCAATTTACGTATCGAAGACATCTTTCAAGACGACGTCGACAGCAATGACGCGTCACTCACTAGTAAGGAATAAGATCATGTTCAAAGCCATTAAAAAAGCTCTACACCATAACCCACAAATCACTTTGGCCATCGCGTTTGCTTTGACTATGCTCGCAGTCAGTTGGCAAATTCGCAGCCACCCAGCCAATGGCACCGTGATGATTATGCTGATCGGCCTCTACTGTGTCGTCACCGGCTTCGGCAAAAAACAAACTTGCCAAAACTAGTTATTTATTTGGGATTGAAGAAACCTGTGCTGTAGTTAAATCCGTCACATGGTGCCGGGCCAGATTGAGTTTATTAGTTGCTTGAGTGGTGGTTGGTGCATGGAAAATAGCACCACCTTCACTTTCCCAATCCAGCAAAGCTTGGTTTGATAGATGACTTTGTTGTTCTGCTAGTCGCGAATTTAAAGTTACCATTGTTTGAATACTCATCTAAATTTACAGGAGAATTAACTGAGTCTAACTTCCCGATATTGATGTGTATGTTCGTTAGTGCACAGACCGATATCGCTTTAGTTAGTAACTTCAATCTACTGATTCGAAAAACGGGAATAACTGTGATTAATGTTGAGGTTTATCGCTATAGCCCAGCAAAAGATGCAAGGCCCTATATGCAGTCTTTGACTCTTCCTGATGAATTTCGGGAGCGAATGGTGCTTGACGCTCTAGAATATCTGAAACAACAAGATCCAACTCTTTCCTATCGGCGATCATGCCGCGAGGGAGTTTGTGGTTCGGATGGTATGAATATCAATGGCAAAAATTGGTTGGCGTGTATCAAGCGAGTTGGAGATGCAATCGGAACCTCAAATAAATTGATCATTAGACCATTGAGTGGAATGCCAGTAATACGAGACTTAGTGGTCGATCAAACACTGTTCTTCAAACAATACGAGCGAATTAAGCCATGGCTTATCACCCATGACGAGCCTTCCGGTGAAAGGTTGCAATCGCCAGAACAACGAGCTCGTCTTGACGGACTGTATGAGTGCATTCTTTGCGGCTGTTGTAGTTCTCAATGCCCATCTTGGTGGTGGAATCCTGAGAAATTTTTAGGGCCTGCCGCGTTATTGAACTCACTGCGATTTCTTGTAGACAGTCGTGATCAGGGTTACAAAGAGCGATTGAATGACCTCAAAGATCCTTTTAGTCTTTTTCGCTGCAAGACTATTGGTAACTGCACATGGGTATGCCCTAAAGGACTAAATCCTATGGCCGCGATTACAAAAATTAAGGTTGAAATGGTGCGTGAAGCAGTCGGTAAAAAAGACTGTGAGTGACCACTGCCACATAGTAAAACCGAATCTACCAGAGACACCTGAAAAGGTGAGCTCTTCAGATTTGCTTTATACGTGCCCGATGCATCCAGAAATTCGACAATCGAGCCCTGGTGACTGTCCGATTTGCGGTATGGCTTTGGAGGCGGAAGAGGTCAGATTAGAAGATGGCCCGTCCGCCGAACTGTCCGATATGAACCGCCGGTTTTGGATTGGATTGGTCTTAACACTGCCGGTGTTTTTGCTCGAAATGGGCGGTCATTGGACCGGACTCGAACATCTCGTTTCGCCACAGCTTTCCCACTGGCTTCAAATGTCTTTAGCGACCCCGGTAGTGCTATGGTGCGGCTGGCCCTTCTTTGTCAAAGGCTGGAAATCGGTCGTGAGCCGTAATCTAAATATGTTTACATTGATTGCGCTTGGTACTGGAGTGTCGCTGTTGTACAGCTTTGTCGCGACGCTGACACCACAAGTATTTCCCGATGCTTTTCGTAGGGTAGACGGCTCTGTTTCAGTCTACTTCGAGGCTGCAGCCGTTATCGTGGTGTTAGTATTGCTCGGGCAGGTGCTAGAACTGCGAGCGAGAGAAAAAACATCGGGTGCTATCAAATCTCTATTGAGTTTGGCCCCTGCTACCGGTCGTAGAATCGACAAACAAGGAACTGAGTCTGACGTTGACCTCGATCAAATCAATGTTGGTGATCACCTGAGAGTGCGACCAGGTGAAAAAATCCCGCTGGATGGAGAGTTGCTTGAGGGTAGCTCAAATGTGGACGAATCCATGGTCACTGGGGAGTCATTGCCGATTAGAAAAGAAGTCGGTGACACCGTGATTGGGGGCAGCATTAACCAGCAAGGCAGCTTTATCATGAGAGCTGACAAAGTGGGTCTTGATACCATGTTAGCTCGAATTGTGCAGATGGTCGCTAGTGCTCAGCGCAGCCGAGCTCCGATTCAAGGCGTCGCAGACAAGGTTGCAGGATGGTTTGTCCCTGTGGTCATTGTGATTGCTCTAGTTGCCTTTGTAACTTGGTCATTATTCGGACCGATCCCGCCAATGGCCTATGGCCTTATTGCTGCTGTCAGTGTGCTTATTATCGCTTGCCCATGTGCGTTAGGGCTAGCCACACCCATGTCGATTATGGTTGGTATTGGTCGCGGTGCTCAGAGCGGAGTTCTTATTCGCGATGCTGAGGCCTTAGAGCGAATGGAAAAGATCGATACGGTAGTAGTGGATAAAACGGGCACTCTAACAGAAGGCAAACCGCAACTCATCAAGCTTGTTTGTGCCGAAGGCTTCACCGAGGAGCGTCTACTGCTTCTGGCTGCAGCTCTTGAGAAGCAAAGTGAGCATCCTTTAGCGCATGCAATCCTTGAAAACGCTAAGGAGCTAAACCTCAGTTTACCCAATGCAGAGGACTTTGATTCGCCAAATGGGAAAGGGGTTCGCGGAACAGTCGATGGGCAGCTGGTAGTCATAGGTAATCGCTTATTAATGCAGACTGAAAATATTGATACGACAATTCTTGATGCAGAAGCTGAGCAATTGCGTGCGGATGGAGCGACAGCTATTTTCGTTGCAGTAAATAGCAAAGCTGCCGGAGTCATCGCTATCGCAGATCCAATCAAAGAAACGACTGGAGCAGCTATTTCTGCGTTGAAAAAGCAAGGGATAAGAATCGTTATGCTTACGGGGGATAACCACACGTCGGCTGAAGCTGTTGCTCGGAAACTTCAGATCGATGAGGTT
>DASSWH010000289.1:0-17586 GCA_035705175.1 Pseudidiomarina sp. | reverse complement strand
CAGTAAGCTTTGTCCTTTCAGGAAGTAGTCCATTAGCAGAGGCAGGTCTGATTTTGCAGTCGACAATTAGAGCTCAGGTAGAGAACCTTAGAACAGCAGGTACAACGGACGTTTTGTGCGATATTAATCGTGGTATTGAACGCGAATGCTTACGTATCACTCCAACCGCTAAACTAGCACAAACTCCGCATCCCGAAACTCTTGGTTCAGCGCTGAAGCATGACTTCATTACGACTGACTATGCCGAAAATTTACTCGAGTTTATTACGCCCGTCGCCAACGATATTCAAACGACGTTAGCGCAACTGACTGATGTACATCGCTTTGCGGTGCAGCGATTGGGTGATGAGTTATTGTGGCCGCTGAGCATGCCTTGTTTTGTCGGCGATGAGCAGGATATCAAGATTGCGCAATATGGCTCATCCAATATCGGTCGAATGAAAACACTGTATCGGCGTGGACTCACCTATAGATACGGTGGCGCCATGCAGATAATTTCTGGGGTGCATTATAATTTTTCAGTACCCAATAAATTGTGGGAAGCCCTTGCCAAAGCTGAAGGGACGATCGCAGATTCGGACTTCATTTCGCGTCGCTACTTCGACCTGATTCGAAACTATAAACGTGTTTGCTGGGTGATACCCTATTTATTCGGTGCATCGCCAGCGATCTGCCAATCTTTCCTCAAGCATGCTGAGGCGACTATGGAGTTTGAGTCGCTCGGTAAGGGGACTGTGTACAGAAAATACGGTACCTCATTGCGAATGAGTGATTTGGGCTATACCAATAAAGAGCAAGCAGATCTGGCAATCACCTATAACTCCCTACCAGAATATGTTGCGGGTTTACGTCGCGCGATTACGCGTCCGTCGGCTCGATTTGAGCGTATCGGTGTGGCGGTCTCTACGACCGATGGCAACACTGACTTTCGCCAGCTCAATAGTAATATTTTGCAAATTGAGAATGAATTCTATGCGCCGATCCGGCCCAAGCGCGTCACTAAACATGGTGAAACTCCCACTCAAGCATTAGAGCGAGGCGGTGTCGAATACATTGAAGTCCGCGCACTTGATGTGAACCCATTCAGTGCAATTGGCATTACTGCAGAACAAATTCGCTTCTTGGATACATTTTTGTTGTATTGCCTGTTCCTAGATAGCCCAGCTATGTCATTGGACGAGCAAACCATCGCTGATCGTAATTTTAATCGCGTAGTCATGGATGGTAGGAATCCGCGGTTAACTCTCGTAGATGACGGTTTTGAGCGACCCATTGCAGATTGGTTAGAAGATATCTTTGGCGAATTACAGGGTATCGCAACATGGCTTGATGAGGCACATGATGGCGATGACTATGCGACCGTCATCAGTCAGCAATATCGTGCAGTATTGAACCCAGAACTCACCTTGTCCGGTCAATTTTTACGCTGGTTGCGCGACCAACAACTCGACAATAGTGAGCTGGGCATGCAGTTGGCGAAACAGTATAAAGCTGAACTGCAACAACCATTATCACACTTCACAGTAGAGCAATTTGAGACATGGGCACAATCCTCTCTGGCCGAGCAAAGAGCGCTCGAGCAGCAAGATGCAGGCTCTGATTTTGCTGCGTTCTTGCGTGAATATTTTCGTCGTGCGGCCTGTGCTTCGCCGGATTGTCAGTCGAGCTAGGAGTTGAGTAACATGCACAAGACCCTGCACAGGTTTATTGCCATGACCTTTAGTTGTTCTATGCTGGCAAGCTGTGCAACAGCGCCGCCGGAACAACCTGACAATTTGTGCGAGATATTTCGAGAAAAGCAAGATTGGTACGATGCCGCTGCAGATATGCGCGATAAGTGGGGTGTCCCTATTCATGTGCCGATGGCTATCATGTACCAAGAGAGTTCATTTAAGCACAATGCCGTGCCGCCACGAGATTATTTATTATGGGTAATCCCTTGGGGACGAGTCAGTAGTGCCTACGGCTACTCACAAGCCAAAACTCCGACATGGGAAGATTATCAGCGCGAAACAGGGAACGGCTGGGCGTCGCGAGATGATTTCGACGATGCGATTGACTTCATGGGTTGGTTTATCAGCAAAACACATCAAGTCAATGGTGTTTCCAAATGGGATGCGTATGAACAATACTTGAATTATCACGAGGGCTGGGGTGGCTATCGCCGGCAAACCTATGCACAAAAAGGCTGGCTGATTCAGGCCTCTCGTCGGGTCAGCGACCGTGCCACACGGTATGGTGCGCAACTGAGAAGTTGTGAAGACGAACTCAAACGAGGCTGGTTCGAACGTCTATTATTTGGCTAGAAGATGCGTCGAGTTAAAGGTCAAAAAACCTGACCTTTCGCACCATATTGTCGCTGCTTTCAACAATTTCGAGACGATAGCCATTGACGGTCAAACACAATGGCTGCTGAGGAATGTCGCCAAGCACTTCAATAACCAATCCACTGACCGTTTTGGGACCATCGATAGGTAAGTTCCAATTCATTTCTTTATTCAAGTCGCGAATGTTGGCAACACCGTCTACCAGTAAAGAGCCATCAGGCTGCAGAGTAGTTGTCTCACTCGAGAGCGGTGTAATCGTCGTGGTAAAGTCGCCGACGATTTCCTCGAGAATATCCTCCAAAGTAACTAAGCCTTGAATATCTCCGTATTCATCAACTACCAAGCCTATTCGTTCCTTGTTCCGCTGAAACTTTAATAATTGAACATTCAGAGGAGTTCCCTCTGGAATGTAGTAAATCTCTCGAGCCGACCGAACAATTTCCGACTTATCTAACTCCACACTATTTTTTGTGACTATTTGCATAATGTCGCGAGCATGAATAAAGCCAATCGCGTCGTCAATCTCATTTCGGTACAGTAAGATCCGCGTATATTGAGCCTGCGACAGTTGTTTGATAATGGATTTCACATCATCTTGAACATCGATACCACTGATTTCTGCGCGCGGAATCATGACATCCTCGACGGTCACTTTTTCGAGGTCGAGAATACTCAGAAGCATCTCTTGGTGACTGGTGGGAATCATGGAGTTGGCTTCGTTTACGACTGTTCGCAACTCTTCTGAGCTCAGTGCATCTTGCCCTTGGGTATTATTTGGATTCACGCCCAATACACGCATGAATCCATTGGTGATAAAATTGACCGAGGCTACTGCTGGGTAAAGAATGGTCAGTAGCGGCTTCAATATAATTGAACTAGGAAACGCAACTCGCTCTGGATGCAGTGCAGCAATAGTTTTTGGCGTTACCTCAGAAAAAATGAGCACGACCAAGGTGAGCCCAAAGGTCGCAACCACTAGCCCCGCATCACCAAACCAGCGCAAACAGATAATGGTCGCAACAGCCGATGCTGCAATGTTGACGAGGTTATTGCCGATCAGGATGAGACCAATCAATCGATCAGGACGGTCGAGCAGATATTGTACTCGCTTTGCTCCGCGATGCCCTTGTTGGACGAGATGGCGCAGGCGGTAACGGTTGATCGACATCATGCCGGTTTCTGAACCTGAAAAATATGCCGATAAAAACAGTAATACACCCAAAATAATGAGAAGGGTGGATGTCGCTATGTCGTCCAAGAACAAATCCTGTAGTAATGCGTCAGAGGTCTAATGTAATCAGCACCCAAATGAAGTCAAGTGTTCAGTAACACATCTTTGACAAATCGACTGCCAAAATAGGCCAGCGTGAGAATAGAGCTTGCCACCACACTGGCAACAACCATGGCACGTCCGCGGACCCCGCGAGCCCCATGGAGAAAGACAATCACTAAGTACATCAGTGCGGCGATGGTGCTGAGTATGGTCTTGTGAGACTGGCCTTGCGCAAACATATCTTGGAGAAACAAAAATCCACTGATAATGGCTATCACTAACACTAATGTGCCGGCGCTTAACAAACGGAAAAAGTATCGTTCAGCAGTCATCAGAGGCGGTAAATAACTGGCCGTCGCTTGTGCCTTGTGATGTTTGAGCACGTAACTTACGTATAAAATTTGAATGGCATACAGCGTTGCCAACATTAAGATGGCGTAAGCGCACAGGCTCAATACAACGTGTACCAATAAACCCGGGCTGAAATTAAATTCGGCGCCCCAGTTCACCGGGCTAAAGTTCATTAAAATAACGCTCACTGCAGCAAACAGGTAAACCACAGGCCGCAATAGCATACCTCCCGGTTTAGTGCCGCGCACGATAGCCAGGAGCACGAGCAACAAAGCCACGGCGCTTAGACTAAACGTAATGTTGATATGATCAAAACCATCAAAGCGCCAATGGTTCCATTGCAGCCACGCATGCAGCACAACGGCCACGATTGGTAGCGCAATAAACCAGGCCGGCAAGGGGCCATTCCGACTCAACTGTCGCCACATTGTAACTGCTGCAACAAGATAGAGCGCAACTGCGATGACTAGTAAGATTGTCATACTGAGAATCATTCCGTTTTGATGGAATCCTAGTATAGGCATACTTGAGTGGAAACCCAAGTCATTCAAGCTGTTATCAGAGAAGAAAAAGAACTTGAATTCAGCTATACTGGAGCCCATTTTAGCGAAACCCATGCGTGTTTTTGCGCACTAACAGAAGTTAAGCGGAAACGTCTTATGTTTGATCATTTAAGTGAACGGCTATCGACCTCATTAAAGGCTATCAGTGGCCGCGGCCGACTGACCGAAGATAATATCAAAGATACCTTGCGTGAAGTACGTATGGCTCTACTCGAAGCAGACGTTGCGCTGCCGGTGGTGCGCGACTTTGTCGCTCGAGTTAAAGAGCGAGCTGTCGGTGCCGAAGTAAATAAGAGCCTGACCCCAGGTCAGGAATTTCTCAAGATTGTGAAACAAGAACTTGAGCATGCCATGGGTGACGGAAATGTTCCGCTCAATCTTGCTGCTCAGCCGCCAGCGGTCATCTTACTTGCCGGTCTGCAAGGTGCCGGTAAAACCACGAGTGTGGGAAAGCTAGCGAAGTACCTTCGGGAAAAACTGAAGAAGAAAGTGTTGGTGGTCAGTGCTGATGTGTATCGCCCAGCAGCAATTAAACAGTTGGAAACCTTAGCGGGCGAAGTTGAAGTGAGCTTTTATCCATCCTCCGTGGAGCAGCAACCCGTTGCCATAGCAACCGCGGCTATCGCTCATGCCAAAAAGCAGTTTTTTGATGTGGTATTGGTGGATACGGCAGGCCGGACAGCCATTGATGAAGCCATGATGGCTGAGATTCAAGAGCTGCACAAGGCTGTCAATCCGATCGAGACACTGTTCGTTGTTGATGCAATGACAGGACAAGATGCGGCGAATACAGCTCGTGCGTTCAGCGAGGCATTGCCGCTGACCGGCATCATTTTAACTAAGACTGACGGTGATGCGCGCGGTGGTGCTGCATTATCGATTCGCCATATTACCGGGAAGCCGATTAAGTTCCTTGGGGTCGGTGAAAAAAGTGCTGCATTAGAAGCATTCCATCCTGAGCGCGTAGCCTCACGTATCCTTGGTATGGGCGACGTACTGTCGTTGATTGACGAACTAGAACAAAAAGTTGATAAAGACAAAGCCGCGAAAGTAGCGCAAAAGGTCATGAAAGAAGGGAAGTTTTCCCTCGAAGACTTTCGTGATCAGTTGGTGCAGATGCGAGATATGGGCGGCATGATGGGACTGTTGGATAAGCTGCCGGGAATGGGAGCTATGGGCGCGCAGGTTAAAGGGCAGATGGATGATAAGATGACGGTTCGCATGGAAGCCATCATCAATTCGATGACTCCCAAAGAACGTATTCACCCCGATCTAATTAAAGGCTCACGTAAGCGCCGTATCGCTGCTGGTTCGGGGACACAAGTACAAGATGTGAATAAGCTTCTAAAGCAATTTTTGCAAATGCAAAAGATGATGAAAAAGATGAAAGGTGGCGGCATGTCAAAAATGCTTCGCGGCCTTGGTGGGATGGGTGGTAAAATGCCGCCGGGAATGTTCCCTAAACGCTAGGGAATACTTGCATTCGAACCAAAAATCGGTAGAATGCTGCAGCTCTCTGACTACGGTCGGAGGCATTTTTATTTACTTAACATTATAAACTGTATCGAGGAACGTAATGGTAACCATTCGTTTACAACGTGGCGGCGCTAAAAAGCGTCCCTTCTACCAGATGGTAGTTACTGACAGTCGCAATGCCCGCGACGGTCGTTTTATTGAAAATGTAGGCTTCTTTAACCCGGTTGCACGCGGCCAGGAAGAAAAGTTACGTGTTGACTTAAACCGTGTTGATCACTGGGTAAGCAACGGCGCAGCTTTATCTGAGCGCGTAGCAAAGTTAGTTAAAGACGCGCGCAGCGCAGCTTAATTTACAAACCGTATCAGGTAGTTATGACAACAAACGCAGAACAAGTAGTCCTTGGCCAAATCGGTGCGGTCTACGGCGTGAAGGGTTGGTTGAAAATTCAAAGCTATACCGATGATGCGGAAGCCATTTTTGATTACAGTCCATGGCAGATTGTTAAAGGTGGTAAGCAGCAGCAGGTTCAAGTCGAGGAATGGCGTCGACACAATAAGGGTCTGATTGCGAAGCTAGCGAATATTGATGACCGTGATGGAGCGCATGCGCTGACTGGATCGGACGTCGTGATAACCGCAGAGCAATTACCAGCGTTGCCAGAGGGTGAGTTTTATTGGCGAGACTTGATTGGTATGACTGTCGTAAATACAGACGGTTATAACATGGGAGTTGTCGACCAGATAATGGCCACAGCATCGAATGATGTCATGGTCGTGAAAGCGAATAGCAATGATGCGTTTGGACGTTCAGAGCGATTGATTCCGTTTATTCAGAGCCAATATGTTCAGTCAGTTGATCGTCAAAACAAACACATTATTGTCGATTGGCCTGCGGATTTTTAATGGCTGAGCAGCTACAGGTTGGGGTTATCACACTCTTTCCTGAGATGTTTCAAGCGATTACTGAAAGTGGTGTGACACGCCGTGCTGTGAAAGACGGGCGATTACAGCTGCAATGCTTTAATCCTCGCGATTACACACACGACAAACACCGTACCGTAGATGACCGTCCTTATGGCGGTGGTCCAGGAATGTTAATGATGGTGCAACCGCTCACAGATGCGATTGCCGCTGCCAAACAGCAACTGGGTTCACAATCGAAGGTGATTTATTTATCACCTCAAGGTCGCAAGTTGGATCAGGCTGGCGTCAAAGAATTGGCCCAGAATGAGCAACTGATACTGATTGCCGGTCGTTATGAAGGCATCGATGAACGCGTTATCCAGCGACATGTCGATGAAGAATGGTCGATTGGTGATTACGTGTTAAGTGGTGGGGAACTCCCCGCAATGGTGTTGATAGACGCTGTTGCTCGGTTTATACCCGGGGTTTTAGGACATGCTGATTCTGCACAAGAAGATTCGTTTGCAGAGGGTTTGTTGGATTGCCCGCACTATACACGACCAGAAGTACTCGATGGTGAGGTGGTACCGCCAGTATTACTGAGCGGTAATCATGAAGAAATTAGACGGTGGCGATTGCAGCAGGCGCTCGGAAGAACCTGGCTACGACGTCCCGAATTGTTAAATAACCTAGCTCTGACTGACGAACAGCAGCGGCTGTTAGCTGAATTTATAGCGGCAAACAACGCGCAAGATACAGGTTCGGGTAGTTAATCTAGGCAAGAGAGGCTGATATGGCAAAAGTAAGTCACAATTTGATCAAAGCGATCGAAGACGAGCAATTAAAAACCGACCTTCCGGACTACGCGCCGGGCGATACAGTGGTCGTTAATGTTAAAGTAACTGAAGGTAACCGTGAGCGTATTCAGGCATTTGAAGGCGTGGTTATCGCAAAGCGTAACCGTGGTCTGCATTCAGCAGTCACAGTACGTAAAATCTCTAGCGGCGAAGGTGTTGAGCGCTCATTCCAAGTGCACAGCCCAATCGTAGATAGCATTGTCGTGAAGCGCAAAGGTGCAGTACGTCGTGCGAAACTCTACTACTTGCGTGAGCGTTCAGGTAAATCTGCACGTATCCGCGAAAAGCTGTCTTAAGAGATACTATCCTGATAGTCAAAAAACCCGCCTCGTGCGGGTTTTTTTGTGGCTAAATTCAGGCACAATGCAGAGGTATATCATTCACCACGCAATCATTGGAGTATTTGATGGCGGATCCTCAACAGCAATTAGCGCTGCTGCGCGCCGAGATAGACCAAACTGACCATGAGTTGCTACAACTCTTGCTGCGCAGACGCCAACTGGCGGCTGATGTAGGTATTGTGAAGCGGGCAATGGGACAACCCTTATATGTGCCTGAGCGTGAGCAGGCGATGCTACAGCAGCGCCGCAGCGATGCCGAGGCGTTAGGTCTGTCACCGGATTTGATTGAGGATGTATTGCGTCGTGTTATTCGTGAGTCTTACCAGCAACAACAAGCGGCTGATGTTCATTTACAAAATCGAATTGTCACGATCGTTGGTGGGGCGGGTGCTCTCGGACAACTCTTCGCGCGACAGTTTCAGTCCGCTGGCGCCACCGTTAGAATACTCGATCGTGAGGACTGGGGATCTGCTGATGAGTTAGTGGCAAATGCTGACCTTGTGTTGGTTTCAGTACCTATTGCTCAAACGGAACACGCTATTCAGCAGCTCCCTGACTTAGACCCGCATACCATCCTAGCCGATGTCACGAGTATTAAGGGTAAACCATTGCAGGCGATGCTCGAAAAGCACGCAGGTCCGGTGGTTGGTCTCCACCCAATGTTTGGACCGCAGCAGGTTACCTTAGCGAAGCAATTAGTTGTGGTGACTCATGGTCGCGAGCAACAGCGCTATCAGTGGCTCCTCGATTCAATCGTACGTTGGGGGGCTCATATTCGTGAAGTCACTGCCAGCGAGCATGACGAGGCGATGGGCTTCGTGCAAGTTATGCGGCATCTGTCCACCTTTGTCTATGGTATGCATCTGGCTGAGGAAAGAGCCGATTTACAACAATTACTCGATTTGAGTTCGCCCATTTATCGCTTGGAATTGATGATGGTCGGTCGTCTATTTGCACAGAATGCTGAGCTCTATGCGGATATCATTTTGTCGCAACCCCAAAATTTCGCCATGGTGCGTCGCTATATCAATACTTTTAGCCGCATTCTAGGCGAACTTGAGCATGCGGACAAAACGGCATTCATCGACGAATTTGCAGCTTTGAAAGATTATTTCGGCGACTATTCTTCGAACTTTCTTGAGGAAAGTCAGCGCTTACTCAATGCCGCTGGTGATGCGCAACAGATCCGCTAACTCTTGCGGAGACACAGGCTTTTGTAGGTGGTGGTGAATGCCTGCGGCTTTGCACGAGTCAGCAAATGTTGAAAAGTCATGCCCCGTGATCATTGCCGCTGTTGGGGTGTGATCACCCAGCTTGGCGGCAATATCACAATAAACATCGATTCCGTTCATATCAGGCAATTCGTGGTCGAGTAAAATCAGATCCGGTCTCTCGGATAATGCTTTATCGATGGCATCACGCCCGGATTGTGCAATCAAAATATCTGCATCATAGTGACTTAACATGGCTCTCAGAACTTCTAATGAAATAAAATCGTCATCGACAACGAGTATTTTCATTGGTGATCTCCTTGTTACAGCTGAGTCGTGATCAACATAGACGATAGCAAAATCAGCGCTGATTCGCGATACTGAGATCATGATCGAAACATTTTAAAAGGGGATTGTTTGTGCAACAAGTTCGGGTTTGGGATGGCTTTGTTCGACTGTTTCATTGGTTGCTCGTGGCACTGTTAGTAGCGCTATGGTGGACAGCAGAGAACCTCTACATGGATTGGCATCAACGCCTCGCTTTCATTACCGGTGGCCTCGTGATTGCCCGCGTGGCGTGGGGATTTATTGGTAGTCAAAATGCACGGTTTACCACTTTTCTAAAAAGTCCTCGCGCTGCGCTTCAGCATATGCGCGAGTTACGCCAGCGTCAGTATCAACCAGAAGCCACGCACAATCCAGTAGGCGGTTGGGCAGTCGCCTTGATGTTACTGTTATTGCTCATTCAATTTTCAACGGGACTATTTGCTACCGACGACATCTTTTTCAGCGGACCTTTAAATGCGCTGGTTAGTGGTGATACTGCGAGCGTGCTCACCACCATACACGAGACAAACTTCAATGTGTTGTTGGGTATTATCGGTGTACATATTGTGGCTATTGCAGCCTATAAATGGCTGGGTATCCCTCTAGTAGCTGCCATGATTCATGGTAAACGCGAACTAAAAAGCGCACCAGAACTACGTCATGGTGCGCTTGGAATCGTGCTAGCAGCGGTGATTATTGCGCTGCTGTTTTGGCTACTCTATTAATCTTTGTATTGATCGTGACAGCCCTTGCAATTACGAGCTGCGGCCATAAATGATCGTTTCATGGCTGCTTCATCGCCACCTTGAGCTGCGCTCAGTAACGCTTGCGCGTCACTTTCGAGTTGTTCAGCGCGCTCTTGGAAGTCACTCCAGTTTTCCCAAATGGCGGGAAGTGCGTCGGTATTGCTGCCCGGTTTGGCGCCCTCGGTCTCGAAACCCGACCAAGGAATACCGCTCATGGCAGCAAAGTCAGCGGCGCGGGCTGCGAATACAGCTGAATCCCACGCTACATCTCCTTTTACCATGTCGCCCATCGCGGCGAAGTTGTTTTGCATTACCGACAATGCTTTTTGACGGTATTCAACGGCTTTGTCTGCATCGTTGAAGGCATTTTGCGCCGTGGCAGAGCCAATTAATGCGAATGTGCCAACCAAACCTGCTGTGATTAGTTGTGTAAGTTTCATGGTTTTATCCTTGTGGTCGCGGTTTAACGACTGCAATACGCTTTTCGCCTCTATTTGGATTGCGTAACAGTGTCTGCTGCCAGTACTGTAGAGGAATACACTACATCGAACAAGGGGAAGCGAATGAAGGCGAGTATTCACCTGAGTAAGGTGACGTTAGCGTTGTTAGCAGCATTACCGATAGTTGCTGCTGCATCGCAAACAACACCAATACGAGGACTCCAAGATAATTCATCCACATTTGTGGCCATTCAGAATGCGACTATTGTAACCGAACCAGGAAAACAACTGGAAAACGCCACCTTAGTGGTTCGCAACGGGAAGATCGTTTCGGTGAATAGTAACAACCGCGCACCAGATGGGGCACGCGTAATTGACGCAACCGGTCATACTATCTATCCGGGGTTTATCGATGCATACAGCAACTATGGTGTGCCGAAGCCTGAGGAAGCCGAGCGGCGCTCACGAAACGTTCCCCCTATCTACAATAATAAGCGTGAAGGTGGTAATGCTGCGAATGATGCAATTCATGCTCAGCAAGACTGGTTTCAGTCCTTCGCAAATGATAGTAAAGCGGCCACACCCTACATTGAGCAAGGTTTTACAGCCGTTCAGAGCGCACGTTTAGATGGTATTTTTCAAGGTCAGGCGGTGACAGTCTCGTTGGCCGATAAAATTGCAAATGATGTGATTTATCGTGCTGAAGCCAAACATTTTGGTTCATTTGATAAAGGCAGTTCGAAACAACAGTACCCATCATCTTTAATGGGTTCGATTGCATTGGTTCGGCAGACACTGGCAGATGCAAACTGGTATGAATCTGCTTATGGCAAAGATGCGCACAATGGTCCGGTTGAGTTCAACGCCGCATTGGCGGAGCTGACAGGTATCGAGCAAGAGGGTTTGGTCTTTAGAGTAGAAGACGATAAAACGCTGCTGCGCGCACATGATTTGCTCAGCCAGTTCCAAGTTCCGGTGACCTATGTCGGTTCGAACTACGAGTATGCCCGTATTGATGCTATTAAAGCAGCGAACTCGACGATTATTCTACCTTTGAACTTCCCCAGTGCACCGGCTGTAGATGGTGTCGATGATGATCTCGACGTTGAATTAGCTGATTTGCGGCATTGGGAGCGTGCGCCGGGTAATGCTGCTGCACTTGCTCAGGCAGGTATCGATTTCTCATTTACGATGAATCAACTCGAAAAATCCGATGAGTTTTGGCCGAACGTACGCAAAGCCGTTAAGCATGGGTTAAGCAAAGACATTGCTCTTGCCGCGTTAACCACAGTCCCAGCAGAGATTGCGGGCATTGGTGATAAAGCCGGTAAGATTGCGACCGGCTATATGGCTGATTTCGTGATCGCTGAGGGTGATCTGTTTACCAACGGCGAAATCAAATCGGTATGGTTGCAAGGCGAAGAAGTATCGTTAAAACCACTGACAAAAGCATTATTCGCTGGTGACTTTGATATCCAGATCGCCAACGAATCTGCGCGGCTCACTTTAAAAGACGGTAAGAACGTCAGCGGCGAATTAACCGTCGGTGAGCAGTCGAATAAGCTCCGCAATGTTTCGCGCACTGATGAGGTACTGCAGTTTGTTGTCGATGCTGATTTTGCTGGCGTCAATGGCGCTTGGCGGATGCGTTTAAATCAAGTCGCGGATACCAATTATCGCGGTACTGCGGTTGCACCAGATGGACGTTCAGTCGACATAACCGCGACGCGGACGAGTACAACTGAAACTGAGCAGGATAAGTCTGATTCAGAAGCAGTGACTTACGTAAGTCAATTGACCTTTCCTAATGTCGCTTATGGACAGACAGCCCTGCCAGAGCGAGTCAACCTGCATATCAAAAATGCAACCGTGTGGACAGCAGATGAAGCTGGCGTGTTAGAGAACACAGACATATTGGTGCGTGATGGCAATTTCTATCGCATCGGTGAGGACTTGAGTACACCGCGCGGCTATACCGTGATTGACGCAACTGGCATGCATGTGACGCCAGGCATTATTGACGAACACTCCCACATCGCAATTGATCGTGGTGTGAACGAAGGTTCAGAAGCGCTGACTTCGGAAGTGCGTATCGGTGATGTGGTTAATCCTGACGACATTCACATCTATCGTTCATTGGCAGGTGGTACCACCATGGCGCAATTACTCCATGGTTCAGCAAACCCTGTGGGTGGCCAAGCGCAAGTAATCAAACTGCGTTGGGGCGCAACTGGCGACCAGATGAAGTTTGATGCAGCACCGCCGAGCATCAAATTCGCCTTGGGTGAAAACGTGAAACAATCGAATTGGGGTACCACGTTCACTACCCGCTATCCGCAAACACGAATGGGTGTTGAAACGGTGATTCGTGATGGTTTTACTGCTGCACTCGAATATGCAGAACGCAAAGCTGCGTATGACAAATTGAGTCGCAGTGAAAAAGCGCAGACAGCGCCACCACGCACTGATTATCGTTTGGATGCGCTGTTAGAAATTCTCAACAGTGAGCGATTCGTTCACGCGCATTCGTACGTACAATCAGAAATTTTAATGCTGATCCGGTTGGCAGAAGAGTTTGGTTTCACGCTCACCACGTTCACACACATTCTCGAGGGCTATAAAGTTGCCACTGAGATGGCTGAGCATGGTGCTGGTGGCTCAACGTTTGCTGATTGGTGGGCCTACAAATTCGAAGTCTATGATGCGATTCCACAGAATGCTTGTTTGATGCATGAAAAAGGGGTTCTGACCAGTATCAACTCGGACTCGAATGACCTGCAGCGGCGGTTAAACACCGAAGCGGCAAAAGCGGTCCGGTATTGTGGTGTATCTGAACATGAAGCATTGCAAATGGTCACACTAAATCCTGCCAAACAGCTCAAAGTAGACGAGTACGTCGGTAGTATCAAAGAAGGTAAGCATGCGGACTTTGTGATCTGGAATGCGCATCCTTTGAGTGCTTACGCGCAGCCACAGCAAACGTGGATCAACGCACGTAAATACTTTGATCGCGAGCGTGATGCGGAGTTGCGCGTTGCCTTGGTTGAAGAGAAGCAGCAATTGATACAGAAGGTACTTGGTAGCTCGGCGAGTGACCGTAACGGTAGTGGCGGTAGCTACAAGCAACCACAACCGACTTGGCATTGTGACTCAGAACATGATGTCTGGATGGATGCATTTGCTTTAGACACGCATAATCACGGAGGCCAACACGAATGAAAAACTTAATGAAAGCGGTGTTAGCCGCCAGTGTCATCGGTGCTAGTGTTGCCGCAACTGCGCACGATATGGTTCCTGGTGAACCACAACAACAACCGATCCTATTGCAAGGTGGTACCTTGTACACCATCACCAATGGCATTCAAGAAGACACCGATCTGTTGTTTGCTGAAGGCAAAATTACTGCTATTGGTCGGGATTTAGCTGCGCCAGAAAATGCTCAGGTTATCGACGTGACTGGCAAGCATGTTTATCCTGGATTAATTGCTTTGGATACTACGTTAGGTTTGGTTGAAATTGGTGCGGTACGCGCCACGGACGACCAAGATGAAGTGGGTAACATTACGCCAGAGGTGAGTGGTCACACGGCTTATAATCCAGATTCTGAAGTGATCCCAACTATTCGTTATAACGGCATTACTCATGCGCAAATTGTGCCACAAGGTAACTTGATCATGGGACGCTCGAGCTTGTTGCAAACCGATGGCTGGACCTATGAAGATGCTGCTGAAGCGTTGAATGTCGGTGTTCACGTGAGTTGGCCGCGCGTCGGTCTGAATACGGCTTGGTGGGAACGGCGTTCACCAGAAGAGCAACGTAAAGCGAATGCTGAAGCGTTGGAAGAACTTAAGCAGGCATTCATTGATGCTCGGGCCTATTATGATGCGAAGCAAGCGGGAGAGCTGAATGGTACGGATTTACGCTGGGAAGCGATGACCGGGTTGTTTGACGGTTCTAGTACGCTGTTTGTGCATGCCAACGACAAACGTCAAATGGAACAGGCGATAGACTTTTCCCAAGAGCATGGGTTTGAGTTGGTGTTGATGGGAGCTCGTGATGCTTGGCGCATGACTGAGCAGTTAGCAGCTGCTGAAGTGCCCGTTGTTTATGGTGCTATGTACGGCTTGCCATCGCGTCACGATGAGGCTTACGATCAAGCCTATGCAACGCCAGCAGCGCTTGCCGCCGCAGGTGTAAACTTTGCACTCAGCTACCCTGGTTATTGGGATATTCGTAACTTGGCATTCGCCGCAGGTAACTCCGTGGCCTATGGACTGGACCATGCAACTGCACTGGAGGCGATTACACTCAAGCCAGCACAAGTAATGGGTGTCGATGATAAAGTCGGTTCATTGGAAGTTGGAAAACAAGCTTCGCTCGTTGTTTCTGAGGGCGATATCTTGAATCATCTCGAACAAGATATTCAATGGATGTTCATTGACGGTAGCTTGGTTGATTTGAACAACCGTCATATGCAACTGTATAAGAAGTATCAGCAAAAGCCCTAAGCTGAACCTCGTTAGGGAAAAGCCGAGCCTCTGTGCTCGGCTTTTTTGTGTCAAAATGTGATTTTGTGCGACTAAACCTTGTCAAATTCCTAGGCTGTGGCAGTATCAATGGATAGGGACGCTATGACAACAAACTGAAGCGATATAGGTATCACATGGCTTTACATCGACAGTTCTCCAACGACGGAAAAGAATTGATCATCGCGATCAAAGGGAAGTTCGATTTCAATTTGGTACAGGAGTTTCGACAAGCCTACAATAACATTGGTGAGGAACGCCCCACAGTCATTATCGATTTGCGTGAAACCGAATACCTCGATAGCTCAGCACTCGGGATGTTATTGAATATGCGGAAATCATTGGGTAACTCTGTGCGTGGTATTCATATCATCAATTGTCGACCTGAAGTACGGAGTATTCTCGACATTTCTCGTTTCGATAAACTATTTACTATTGAGTAAGCAATTAGACGGCAGGGCGTATGCATGTAGTTCATGATCATTCGAAACTTGCCACTGATGTGCTGCAACAACTCGAACAACTCGATTTCGAGTTTGTTACCGCGGGCTACTCTGAAGCTGTTGCCCGCAACGGATTATTAAGTAGTGATATTACTATCTTCATTTATGCAGCGCAGTCACAACTTGCACCTCAACTGCGAAAACTCTTTCAGCAAGCTCGCGAAGATGATTTTGAAGCCGATCTTAATGATTGCTTGATCATCACTGATGATGCACGACAACTTGGCCGGTGGAATGATGATCGGCGAAAGTTTTTCGTCGATGTAGTGCTGTGGCCCGAGCCCATAGGTATATTAAAAACGCGTATTCAATCACTCGAGCATGCGAATAGTTTACGAGCCGAATTGACACAAACGCGGCACTCCTTGGCATGGCATGCAACACGTATTGATCGAGAACATCAGCTCGTTGAACACATCTTCCGCAACGCACTGAGTCGAAACTACCTTGAGTACCAACACATTCGTACGTACCTCACGCCAGTTTCAAAGTTTAATGGTGATCTGTGTTTGGTGGCGCCCGGACCCATTGGAAATATTTACGTTTTCATGGCGGATTTCACCGGGCATGGACTCGCACCGGCAACTGGAGCATTGCCACTATCACAGGCCTTTTTTGCAATGGCTGATCGCGGTGTATCTGTTGCTGAAATGGTGACTGAGTTTAATTTTCGCTTGAATAGATTGCTGCCTGACGACATGTTTTGTGCCGGCATCCTGTTAGAGCTCTCCGCCAACGGTGAGCGTGTGACGTTCTGGAATGGCGGCATGCCCCCGGCAGTATTGTTTAACGATGCTGGCGAGATCCTCGACCGCATGCCTGCTCAACATATGGCGCTCGGCGTGCTGGATGATGATGATTTTGATAGTCGCGTAACCACTTTCCGAGCCCCCTTAAACAGTAACATCGCACTCTACACCGATGGGGTCATTGAGTTGCTTGGGCACAAAATGGAATTTTTGGGTAGCGACACCCTCGAGCAATTACTGCAACGGTTTTCTGCGCCGGCTGATTTTCCCAAGTTGGTTGGTGAATTGGAGCATTTTCGGGGAACTCAGCCATTACACGATGATTTATCATTAGCTGTGCTCAGTTGCTGCCCGACTGGGCTCGATGAATTAAAACAACCAAATGATGATACGGCCATGCCGTTCACGTTGACGATAGATTTGAGCTCCAATCAATTACGTGAACTGGATCCGGTTAATCATGTCTTAAATGCAATTGGGACATTGCCGCGTCTACGGAATCATCGAACTACCATATACTTGTTGTTAGCCGAAGCCTACAACAACGCTTTGGAACATGGACTGCTGCGCCTCGATTCATCCATTAAGCAGGCTCCAGAGGGATTCATGACTTACTATCAATTGCGAGCAGAGCGGCTGTCTGCACTCGATGAGGGGAAAATACGTATCCATGTGAACTTCATTGCGGAGCGCGGCTTGTTGGAGTTCACAGTCACGGATACTGGCAGTGGTTGGGATACTGAGCGCGTGATTACGTCAAATAATATGAATCATGGGCGCGGTTTAGATTTATTACGCCAGCTGACCACACAATTGAAGTGGGAACAGAACGGTCGTGAAGTCTACTTTAGTTATCAATTGTAATTCAGCCGTTCGCGCGCTTAGCCGCCAGCAAACTTTACCTGAAAGCCTCGTTCAGTGAGCCATACTCTCGCAGTTTCTTTTTGATCACCTTGTAATTCAATGGTTTCTCCTTTGACTGACCCACCAACG